>NZ_JAJEPW010000028.1:0-37624 GCF_020687045.1 Brotocaccenecus cirricatena | reverse complement strand
GCCCCCCCCCCCCCCCCCACAGCCGGGGCACTTCCTCGAAATCGCCTCGCTTCATCCGCCACTGGCGGCGCTTCGGCGATTTCCCCGCCATTCCGTCACCGGCAGACGATCACTTCTTGTATAATCCGGCAGAAAAATGACGAATCGTATTGCTTTTTACGCCCGCTCCAGCAGCTTTTCACCGGCCCGGAAGATATCTCCCGCGCCCACGGTGAGGATCAGGTCCCCGGGCCGGGCCAGGCCCGCCAGGGTGTCGGCCACCTTGTCCAGGGTGGAGCAATAGATGGCCCCGGGGATCTTCTCCGCCAGGTCCCGGGAGGAGATGCCCAGGACGTTCTGCTCCCGGGCGGCGTAGATCTCCGCCAGCACCGTCACATCCGGCAGCTGAAGCTCCCGGACGAAGTCGTCAAACAGCGCCTTGGTGCGGGTGTAGGTGTGGGGCTGGAAGGCGCAGATCACCCGGTCATAGCCCATGGACCGGGCGGTGGTCAGCAGGGCGTGAAGCTCCGCCGGGTGGTGGGCATAGTCGTCATACACCGCCGCCCCGTGATAGCTGCCCTTGTGCTCGAACCGGCGTCCGGCCCCGTGGAAATCCTCCAGGCCCAGGGTGACGGCCTGGCCGGGGATCCCCAGCACATAGGCCGCCGAGGCCGCCGCCAGGGCGTTGAGAATGTTGTGCTTGCCGGGAATGTGCAGGTCCACATGGGCATACAGCTCCCCGTGGATCATCACGTCGAAGCTGGCGCAGCCGTCGAAAAACGCCACGTCCCGGGCATAGCAGTCCGCCGTCCGGTCCGCCAGGGAGAAGGTGAACACCGGGTGGCTCAGGCCCGCCACGGCGTCCCGGGCCCCCTTATCGTCGGCGTTGGCAATGACATAGCCCCGCTGGGGCACCAGATCGGCGAAGGCGTGGAAGGACCGCTCGATATCCGCCAGATCCCTGAAAAAGTCCAGATGGTCCTCTCCCACGTTCAGGATCACCGCCACCGTGGGGAAGAAATTCAGGAAGGAATTGCAGTATTCGCAGGATTCCAGGATGATGGTGTTTCCCTTGCCCACCCGATAGCCCGCATGGAGCATGGGCAGGGTGCCGCCGATCATCACGGTGGGGTCCGCCTGGGCCGCCATGAAGATGTGGGTGGCCATGGAGGTGGTGGTGGTTTTGCCGTGGGTGCCGGAGATGCACAGGGCGTTTTCATAGTGCTGCATGATAGCGCCCCAGGCCTGGGCCCGCTCATACACGGGGATGCCCCGGGCGATGGCCCCGGCGATCTCGGGATTCTCGTCGTGGATGGCAGCGGTGCGGATCACCAGGTCGCAGTCCTTCAGGTTCTCCGCCGAGTGGCCGATGGCCACGTCGATGCCCTGGGACCGGAGCTGGCGGACGGTGTCGCTTTCCGTCATGTCCGAGCCCTGCACCCGCAGGCCCATGCCCAGCAGCACCTCCGCCAGGGGACACATACTCACCCCGCCGATGCCGGCCAGGTGGGCCCGGACCCCGGGCTTGAGAAAGGTTTTGATATCTATGGTAGGATGCATCATATTGGGTCCCTCCCGCATTTGGAAAATTCGTATCCTATATTATACTATACCCCGCCGGAGTGTGCAACTCACATACCCCACAAAAAATGACTTCTGTTGCAAAACCGGGAAATTTCTGCTATAATGCGGGGCAAAAGGAGGGGATTGCTATGCGACTGGACAAATATCTGAAGGTATCCCGCCTCATCAAGCGGCGGACGGTGGCCAACGAGGCCTGCGACAATGAGCGGGTCAGCGTCAACGGCCGGGTGCAGCGGGCGTCCTACGAGGTGAAGCCCGGGGACAGAATTGCCATCCGCTTCGGAGCCAGGACCCTGGAGGTGGAGGTGCTGTCGGTGGCGGACAACGTGGGCAAAGCCGATGCCGCCGCCATGTACCGGGAAATCGGCGGGACAACTCCGGGACAAAGCTGAGACAGCCCCGGGACAGACCGGGACAACCGGTATAATTTTTCCCGCCCTCTCATACACATGGGATATTCGATTGAAATATTCCATTGTTGATATGAGGGGGCGGTTTTTTTATGGCGTATGAAACGGGGCAGCAGCTGTATCACCGGGTGGAGCTGGAGGGCCGGGACAAGCTGACGGTGTCCGGGGTGGAGGACGTGGAGCGGTTCGACGAGGGCTGCATCGTCATGGCCACCTGCGAGGGGACCCTGGTCGTCACCGGAGAGGGGCTGCACATCGGCAAGCTGAGCCTGGACGGCGGCGAGCTCCAGGTGGACGGCCGGGTGGAGGCCCTGACCTATGAGGAGCAGCAGGCTCCCCGGGGGTCCTGGCTGACCCGGCTGCTGGGCTGAGGGGACGGATGGAGAACTATGTGGCCGGTCAGCTGGCCGCCCTGGGAGCCGCCGTGGCCCTGGGAGCCGCCGGGGGCCTGGTATATGACCTGCTGCGGGTGCTGCGCCGCAGGCGGCCGGGGCTGACCCATGCCGCCGACGCGGTGTTCGGCCTGATGTGCCTGCTGGGGGCCCTGTGGGCCCTGACCCGGGTAGGCGGCGGCGAGCCGCAGCTGTATCTGCTGCTGGGAGCCGGGGCGGGGATGCTGCTGTATCTGCTGGCGGCTGCGCCGCTGCTGCGGCCCCTGTGGGAATTCTGGGCCGATGTGGCCGGGGAGCTGGCGCGGCTTTTGCGGCTGCCCCTGGATTTTTGCCGCCATCAGGCAAAAAAATTGCTGCCGGAAGCAAAAAAGGGCTTCCATTCTGCGGCAAAGTACGCTATACTAAATACATATAGGTGGAAGTGTTTTCTACGACCAAAGGATGACGCACGGAAGGGAGTCCGCAGACATGGCAAGAAGCAAGAAAAAGCCCGTCAGCCGCAGCCGCGTGGCGGCTCTGCTGGTGATCGTGGTGCTGGTGGCCGCCGCAGGGGCAGGCATCGTCCGGATATACGGCAGCCGTCTGCCGGAGCTCCGCAGCAAGAGCCAGGCGCTGGAGGCCCAGATCCAGCAGACCGAAAAGCAGAATGACGCCCTGCGGTCCGACCTGGAGCACCAGGGAGATCAGGACTTCATCCAGGGTCTGGCCCGGGATGATCTGGGCCTGGCCTCCGACGGCGAGCGCATTTTTTACGACGTGAACAACTGACACGCCACACTTTCGAAGGGAGCAGATAGATTCGTTTATGGAATTAACGGTTGGGACCATTATCACCGGGAAGGTGACCAGCATCACCAAATTCGGCGCATTTGTGGCGCTGCCCGATGGAAAATCCGGGCTGGTTCACATCTCTGAGGTGGCCGGCACCTTCGTCAGCGATGTCCACGATTTCCTCACCCAGGGGCAGGAGGTACCCGTGAAGGTGCTGTCCATCTCGCCGGAGGGGAAGATCAGCCTGTCCGTGAAGCAGGCGCAGCCGCCCAAGCCCCGGCCTCCCCATGGCGACCGTCCGGCACGGCCCCGTGGCCCCCGTCCCGCTCCCGCCCGTTCCGTCCCCGCCCAGCCCGCCGCCCCGGCGGAGCTGTCCTTTGAGGACAAGCTCAAGCAGTTCATGTCCGTGTCCGACAGCAAGCAGTCGGAGCTGAACCGCTACATGGCCTCCAAGCGGGGCGGCCGCCGCCGCAAATAATTCCGTCAAAATCCTGCCGCGGGCCGGAGCCTGCGGCAGGTTTCTTTGACCCTAAAACCGGCAGCCATGCCGCAGAGGCGGACGGCCTTGTCCGTCCCCCGCTGCCGAATTCGATTGCATTCCGTATATTTCGACCGTAAAATTGCAATACGTATTTAAAATTCCCCATCATCCGCCCCCCGGCTTGCATCCCCGGGGGCGGTATGGTATGATAAAAGGTAAGAAAGAAAGGGGGCGAACCATGCAGCGATGGAGTCCGGAGGTCATCCGCTATCTGCACACGGCGGCGGACCGCAGCCGCTACTATACGGACCTGGCCCGGGAGCTGGGGGCGTTCCTGCACCCGGAGGACCGGGTGTGCGACGCCGGGTGCGGCCTGGGTCTGCTGAGCTGGGCCCTTCTGCCCTACTGCGGACACGTCACCGCCATAGACCGCTCCCCGGCGGCCATCGCCGACCTGACCGCCCGGGGCCATGACCCCCGGCTGACGGCCCTGACCGGGGACATCCGGGACCTGCCGCCCCAAAAGCCCTATGACGCCATGGTGTTCTGCCTGTTCGGCGGCACCGATGAGATTCTGGACATCGCCGCCCGGCAGTGCGGCGGCACAGCCCTGGTGGTGCGGCGGGACTTCCGGCAGCACCAGTTCAGCTCCGGCGTCCGCATGGCGGGCCACACCGCCGCCGACATGGAGCAGGAGCTGCGCCGCCGGGGACTGACCTGCACCCTCCGGCGGTTCACCCTGGAATTTGGCCAGCCCTTCCGGTCCGTGGAGGACGCCCTGGCGTTTTTCCGGCTGTACAGCCGGGACGGGACGGCGCCTGCCCGGCAGGAGCTGGAGGCCCGGCTGGAGCCGTCCCCCTGGCCGGACTATCCCCTGTATCTGCCCAATCCCAAGCCCCTGTGCCTGCTGGCCATCCCGGCAGGTCAGCTGAAGGAGGGTTCCCATGGATAAAATACTCATCTGCGGCCCCCGGGGGGTGGGGAAAAGCACCCTCATCCGGCGACTGACGGCCCTGTATCCCGGCCCGGTGTCGGGCTTTGTCACCAAGCGGGAGACCGTGGCGGACGGCGAGGGCCTGTTCCCCATTTACATTCACCCCGCCGCCTGTCCGGAAGCCCGGCGGCAGTACGGCCCGGAGAATCTGATCGGTCGGTGCGACAGCCGCCGCAGTGTCCGCTGTACCCCGGTCTTTGATGACTGGGGCCCCCGGCTGCTGGAGGGGCCGGGCCTGCTGCTGATGGACGAGCTGGGCTTTTTAGAGCGGGACGCCCATCGGTTCCAGGAGGCGGTGCTGGCGGCTTTGCAGGGTGACCAGCCGGTGCTGGCGGCGGTGAAGAACCGGAACGACCCGTTTTTGCAGGCGGTGCGGGGCGTCCCCGGCGTCCGGGTGCTGTATATCACCCGGGAGAACCGGGAGGGGCTGTTCCGCCTGCTGAAGCGGGACCTTGCACAGGCCGAATAATCACAAAAAACAGCGGTGGGCTTTGCCTGCCGCTGTTTTTCATATTGCTGTTACTTTGTCAGTCAATGATGCGGGTGAAGCTCATGCCGCTTTTCTGCATATGCACGTCCAGCCGGACCCGGTCGCCCCGGATATAGCTGCGGGTATACTCATAAATGCGGCCGTCCTCGGTGCGGGTGCGGCGCTGGTGATAAAAGGCGCAGCTGCCCGGCTCCACCCCCAGCAGGCTGGCCCGGGGGGCGTCCAGGATCACGGATTCATAGCTGTCCTCGGCGGAAAAGGGTGTGATCCCCACATGATACAGCAGGCTGTAAAAGCTGTGGGTCTGGACCATTTCCCGGGTGAGGTTGGGATAGATGTACTGGGGATAGTAGGAGGTTTCCAGGATCAGCGGCTCCCCGTCCACGTTGCGGACACGGGTGAAGCAATACACCGGGGTTCCCTCCTGCAGGTCCATCCGCTGGCAGATGGCCCGGGTGGGGATCACCACGCCGAAATCCACCAGGGTGGACGACGGCGTCTTGCCCAGGGAGGAGACCTCCGTGGTGAAGGAATAGCGCACGCCCCGGCGGTTGTTGTTGGGGTCGGCCACAAAGGTGCCCTTGCCCCGCTTGCGGACCACCAGTCCCTCGTCCTCCAGCTCGCCGATGGCCTGGCGGGCGGTGTTTCGGCTGATATCCAGCGCCCGGCACAGCTCCGCCTCCGACGGCAGCAGGTCCCCGATTTTCAGCGCGCCGGAGGAGATCTCCCGCTTGATGATGCCCACCAGCTGGGCGTACAGGGGAATGTTGCTGCTCAGGGACAGCTTGCTGTCCAGGATCGCATTGTGTTCCATAAGATAAGACCTACCTTCTCCGGCACCATGTTGTACCGCATACATTTGGGATATTCTGATTGTACCATATACATCCGGAAAAAGATAGCCCCTATTTTACAAATTTATGACATAGATTTTATGTATTTCGCCAATCACCCTCCGGAAGTGGACGACCTCAGTCTCCCTCCCGCATGCGGTAGCCCACGCCCACCTCGGTGAAGATGTACTGGGGCTGGCCGGGGGTGTCCTCGATCTTGCGGCGGATATTGGCCATGTTCACCCGGAGGATCTGGTTGTCGGCCTTGGCCTTGGGGCCCCACAGCTCCCGGATGATGAAGTCATAGGTCAGCACCTTGCCGGCATATTTGCCCAGCAGGGCCACGATCTTGTATTCGTTCACCGTCAGCTTGGCGTTTTCGCCCCGGATCAGCACCTGGTGCTTGTCATAGTCGATGGTCAGGTCCCTGGCGGTGAATTTGCCGGACTGGGCGATCTGGGAGTTGGCCAGGGTGGTGCGGGTATGGCGGATGGCAGTGCGGATGCGGGCCAGCAGCTCGGAGGTGCCGAAGGGCTTCACCAGATAGTCGTCGGCCCCGTAATCCAGCGCGTCCACCTTGTCGTGCTCGTGGTTCCGGGCGGACACCACCACCACCGGAAGATTGGACCACTTGCGCACGGACTTGAGCACCTCCATGCCGTCCATATCCGGCAGACCCAGGTCCAGGACGATCAGGTCCGGGCAGTGGGAGGCAATCATGGTCAGCGCTTCTTCACCGCTGCCCACAATGATGGTATCGTATCCGCTGGCGTTGAGGACCATGGAGATGAAATTGCTGATGCTCTGCTCATCCTCCACGATCAGAACCTTATCCTTGATCTTCATGTTCATCCTCCTCCAGGGGCAGGTCCACCGTGAACCGGGCGCCGCCCCCCTTGATATTTTCTCCTTTTATTTTGCCGCGGTGGGCTGCCACCACGGTTTTGCACACAGACAGGCCGATGCCCATGCTGCGGGTGCTGTCCCCCTTCTGGGCGCTCTGGGTGCCGTCGAACAGGTTGTGCAGCCGTCCCTCCGGGATGCCCCGGCCATTGTCGCACACGGTGAACCGGGCCCATTTCCCCTGTTTTTCCAGGGATACCACCACCCGGGTGGTGGTGACGCCGTGGACGGCGGCGTTTTCCAGAAGGTTCGTCATCACCTGCTGGATCAGCAGCGGGTCCATGGGCACCAGGAAGAACTCCTCCGGAAGCTCCACCCGGACGTCGATCTGCGGATACTGCCGCCGGAATTTGCCCACGGCCCCTTCGATGACCTCCTCCGCCGCCTCCGGCGTTTTGGTGACCTGCGCGTCCTCCCCCGCGCCGATGCGGGTGATGGACAGGAGGTTTTCCACAATATGGATCAGCCACTGGGCGTCCTCGTTGGCATTTTTCAGCAGCTCCCGCCGCTGCTGGGGCGTCAGGGTGTCATCCTGCTCCAGCAGGACGTTGGTGGCCCCCACGATGCCCGTCAGCGGGGTGCGGATGTCGTGGGACACCGCCCGCAGCAGGTTGCTGTGGATCTTCTCCCGCTCCGCCTCCCGCTCCATCTCGCTGACCTTCTTGGCCCGGCTGGTAACGATACCGGTCGCCACGCAGATGGTCATCATCACCAGGAACGTCAGCGGAAAGCCCGCTAGCGTGAAGCTGACCTCCCAGAAGGGCGGGGTGAAGATGTAGTCCACGCTGAGCACGGCGAACACCGCGATGGTCAGGCTGAAGAAAAACCCGTCCGTCAGCAGGGCCGTCAGAAACACGTCCAGCAGGAAGATCATGGACACATAGCTGGTGTCGTTGTTGGGGTCGAAGTTCCGCAGCACCAGACAGAACCCCACCGAGATCAGATACAGCGACACGGATACGATAAAATCCTTTCCGGAATAAGACAGCAGGTCCGTCCGGAACAGGCGAGTCCGCCTCAGCCACTCGTCGGGCCAGCGGATCTGAAAGCGCTTCATGGCTGTTTTTCCCCTCCCCGCGCCTGTAATGTCATTATTGTACCATATTTCGGCGTTAAGAAAACGCTAAAATCATGTTAAGAAGCGAAATTTTTTCGGCAGGATCCGCGCATGTAAAATATCACAGCCGGGGGTTGCAATTTCCCCTGCCGCCCTGTATAATAAATTCGACATACTCCACCAGAGGCAATGTGGCCGCAAAGGCCCCCTGCGGGTCAGGCGCATTGATGAACAAGGGAATGGGGACGAGCCCCGCGTTGACCAACACCGTGTGTACCAAGGCATCTGTCCGTCGGCGAAAGCCGGTCATTGGAAGGCACTCCTTCTGAGATGGCAGGACAGACCCGCCGCTTGAGGTACGAGTCGGGAGACCTACTGTGTGCACACGAATAATTTCCAAAAACGGTTATGGTGTTATTCTGCGATGGCAGAATAACACCATTTTTTGTTTATCCGGGAGGAAACGGTATGAAAAATCGCAAAACCTATCTTCTGCGGGGACTGCTGGTGCTTCTGGCGGCGGCCCTGGTGCTGGCGGCGGCCCTGCCGGGGCTGGGCCTGTCCACCGGCGGCCCCACGCCCCTGCCCCAGGCCCAGGCGGACCCCCTGCGCCCGGAGGGGCAGTCCCAATCGCCCCAGACGCCTCCGAACCAGCCGGAAGAACCGGACACCCCCCAGGAGCCGGACACCCCCGATGAACCCCAGGAGCCGGAACAGCCGGATACCCCGGATCAGCCCGACCAGCCGGACACCCCCCAGGAGCCGGACACCCCGCCCGAGGACCCCGGCCAGGACCCGGACCCGGACGCCCCGCCCAAGGACGACGGCCCCCGGGACGACACTCCCGGCGGCGCCGATCCCACCCCCGGCCCCTCCGACGACGCCTCCCCCCGGATCGTCACGGACCTGTGCAGCGGCGAGATCACCTATGACCAGCTCACCGGCGACACCCTGCATTTTTACGCCTATATTCTCAACGCCAACGGCCAGACCCTGAAGGTCAAGCTCCGCAACAGCCAGACCTCCCAGAACGGCCAGTACCTTACCGCCGACGGCCGGAACTATCAGGCCCGGCTCTGCCGGGGCGAGACCAACTACTTCACCCTCTACCGCAAGGACGGCAATAAAACCGTCCAGGAGGTGAACTACGCCATCCGCTACGCGGCCCAGAAGGCCGACCAGCGCCACCCCACCATCGGCGACCATCCCCCCACCATCGTCACCAACTTAGAGGGCGTCACCGAAACCACCAACCGCAACTTCACCCTGACGGTGCAGGCCACCGCCTACACCGGCCGCTCCCTGCCGGAGAGCAATATCCAGGTATACCTGGACGGCAAGCGGGTCCTTCAGCCCACCGGCAACCCGGTGTTCGAGTACCAGCTTCGCTTCCCCGACCCCTTCTCCGGCGACAGCGAGGCCCACACCATCTCCATCCGGGCCTGGGACGGCCAGGGCAACTCCCGCTATGTGTCCTACCGCATCATCTACCGCTTTGTGGACACCGGCGACGTCATCGGCACGGCCTATGTGGTCCTGGACATCACCACCATGGGCATGGGCCTGCCGGAGGAGCCCTTTGCCGTTCAGGTGCGCCAGAACGTTCCGGCGTCCTACGCCGTTATGGAGGCCCTGGAGGAGTGGGGCTATGAATACGAATACAGCGGCTCCCCGGACGTCGGGTTCTATCTGCGCCGCATCAGCCGGGCAGGGTTCATGGACTATCCCGACATCCCGGAAAACCTCTGGGCCAAAATCCTCCGGGACGGCCTGAACCTCACCGGCCAGCACGACAACGACAGCCTGGGCGAGTTCGACTATACCCAGGGCTCCGGCTGGATGTACTCCATCGGCGGCCAGACCTACGCCGGAAAGGGCCTGTCCAATTACTTCCTGTCCTCCGGCGACACCCTGTATCTGCGCTTCACCCTGGCCTACGGCAAGGACATCGGCGGCTATGACGCCACCGGCGGCAATTACGGGGCCCTGTCCACCTACTGCGGCCGCTGGATCAACGGCCAGTACATCGACGAGCACCGCTGGGGCCAGCCCCAGCAGACCACGGCCCCGGACTGCACCCACCCCGGCCAGGCCGCCGTCACCTGCCAGGTGTGCGGCGACGTGGGCCAGACCCAGGAAATTCCGGCCCTGGGCCACGACTTCCAGGAAACGGAGCGCCGGGACGGCGTCATCATCTATACCTGCTCCCGATGTGGGGAGCGGAAGGAGGAGCCCATTCCATGAGAAGATCCCTGGCAGGCGCTCTGCTGGCCCTGATGCTGGCGGCGGCACTGATCTGCCCCGCCTGGGGGGAGGATTTCCGCCCCCTGCTGGAAAACCGGCCCCTGACGGCGGGAGACTCCGTATCCGACTGGCTGGCCGTCGCCTCCGGCCGGGCCGGGCTTCAGCGGCCGGACTATCTCCGGGACCTGGAGTCCTATGTCACCTCCATGTACCGGGAAAACGGCGGTCTGGACCGCATCAAGGCCACCGAGTGGCACCGCATCACCCTGGCCGTGCAGGCCCAGGGCGGGGACCCCACCGCCTTTGGCCGGGACCGGGAGGGAAAGCCCATCGACCTGGTGGCCGAGGGGACCTATAACTGGTCCCGCTCCCGCTCCCTGGGGGCCCAGGGGCTCAACGGCTGGATTTTCGCCCTGATTACTCTGGACAGCGGCGGCTTCGCCGTGCCGGAGGGGGCGGCCTATACCCGGGAGGATATGCGCCGGGCCATTCTGTCGGCCCAGACAGAGGAAGGGGCCTTCGGCCTCTCCGCCGGGACGGCGGACGTGGACATCACGGCCATGGCCCTGCAGGCTCTGGCCCCCTATCAGGAGGACCCCGCCACGGCGGAGGCCATCCGCCGGGGGCTGGAGTGGCTGTCCGGCCAGCAGACGGAAAACGGCGATTTCGTCAGCTGGGGGGACCCCAACGCTGAAAGCACCGCCCAGGTGCTCATCGCCCTGTGCAGTCTGGGCCTGGACCCGGAAACGGACCCCCGCTTCATCCGGAACGGCCGCACCCTCCGGGACGGACTGCTGTCCTATCGCACGGCGGAGGGCCTGTTCCGCCACACGGCGGAGGGCCTCGAGGACCTGATGGCCACCGAGCAGGCCATTCTGGCCCTGCAGGCCCTGGACCGGCTCCAGGCAGGCCAGGGGCGGCTGTACGACCTGCGGGATATTCCCCCGGCGGCCTCCGCCCATGCCTCCCCCCTTCCCTGGCTCATCGCCGGGGCGGCGGGCCTGGCGGCGGCGGGCATTGTCATCATCGTTATAAGAAAGAGGAAACGCGTATGTACGAAATAACCCGGAATGTTCTGGCGGAAGTGAAGAAGGCCATCGTGGGCAAGGACGACGTGATCTCCAAGGTGTGGATCGCCCTGCTGGCCGAGGGCCACGTCCTGCTGGAGGACGTCCCCGGCGTGGGCAAGACCACCATGGCCCTGGCCTTCTCCCGGGCCCTGGGGCTGGACACCAAGCGCATCCAGTTCACCCCGGACACCATGCCCTCGGATATCATCGGCTTCTCCATGCCCGGAAAGGACGGCATGGTCTACCAGCCCGGGGCCATTATGACCAATCTTCTGCTGGCGGACGAGATCAACCGCACCTCCAGCAAAACCCAGTCCGCCCTGCTGGAAGCCATGGAGGAGGGCCAGGTGACGGTGGACCGCGTTACCCATCCCCTGCCCCGGCCCTTTGCGGTGCTGGCCACCCAGAACCCCGTGGGCTCCGCCGGGACACAGGACCTGCCCAATTCCCAGCTGGACCGCTTTCTCATGAAGCTCAGCATGGGCTATCCGGACCTGCAGAGCCAGATCCACATTCTCCGGGATCGCAGCGGGGAGGACCCCCTGACCCGGGTGCAGGCCGTGGCGGACCGTGAGGCCCTGTGCGAGGCCATCCGCCGGGTCCGGGCCGCCCACATCGCCGACCCCGTGTATGACTACATTGCCCGCCTGACCGAGGCCACCCGCAGCCACCCTATGGTGCGCCTGGGCATCAGCCCCCGGGGGGCCCTGGCCCTGTGCCGGTGCGCCAAGGCGGCGGCCTTTGCCGCCGGGCGGGACTTCGTTCTGCCGGAGGACGCGGCGGAGCTGGTTCCCTATGTGTTCGGCCACCGGCTGATGCTGTCCTCCCGGGCAAAGCTCAACGACTATACCCCCGAGGCCATTCTGGCCCAGGTGCTGGAGGAGACCCCCGCCCCGGCCATGACGGAGCGGACCCTATGACCCAGGCGCTGTGGGTTCTGTGCCTTCTGCTGCTGGCGGCGGGGTATATCGCCGCCCCCTCGGGGCCGGTGCTGGCGGCGGGACTGGCGGCGCTGATGCTTCCGGTGCTGTCCTGGCTGGCGGTGCTGCTGTGCCGCCGGAAGCTCCGGGCGGAGCTGTCCTGCCCGGCCTCTGCGGAAAAGGGACGGCCCGCCGCCGTCCGCCTGACCCTGCGCCGTCCCCGGGCCCTGCCGGTGGGACGGGTGCGGTTTCACCTGGCGGCGGAGAACACCGTCACCGGCGAAACCGCCTGCATGACCCTGCCGGAGGGGGAAAGCGCCGTGTCCGGCCGTCTGTGCGGCTGCCTGACCCTGCGCATCACCGGGGTCACGGTGTGGGACGCCTTCTCCCTGCTGCCGGTTCCGGCCCCCTGCCGGGCCCGGGGCCAGCTGTGCGTCATGCCGGATACCTTTCCTCTGGATATGGAGGATTTTCAGGCCCTGCGCCCCCGGCGGGAGGGCAGCGTCTATGACCCCGGCCGCCGGGGAACGGACCGGACGGAGACCTTCCAGGTCCGGGACTACGCCCCCGGCGACAGCCTGCGCCAGGTCCACTGGAAGCTCTCCGGCAAAACCGGGCGGCTGGTGGTCCGGGACCCGGCCCGGCCGGTGGACCACCGGCTGACGGTGCTGGTGCTGCGGCAGAAGGCCCCGCCCCCTCTGGCGGACACCCTGATGGAGGCGGCGGCCTCCCTGTGCCAGGCTCTGGAGGGCCGGAGCTTCCGGCTGGCCTGGAACGGCCCCGAGGGCTATGAGAGCCGCACCCTGGGCAACCAGGAGCAGCTGGCCCAGGCCCTGCCGGAGCTGATGAAGTCCCCGGCCCAGGAGTCCGACCCGCCCCCCTGGCAGGAGGCGGGCACGGTGATCTGCCTGTGCTGCCGGGTGCCGCCGGACCTGCCGGAAAACGCCCTGGTGCTGCGGTGCAGCCAACAGGGCGGCGAACCCGGCGTCTTTATCCCGGAGCAGATGCCCCAACAAATCCAGCAGTGGATCAGGAGTGCGCAATAACGTGAAAAAACCATCATCCTCCATCCGAATAAAGAAGCCCGCCGGCGGAAAACCCGCCGGCCCCGGGGCCCTGCCGGGGGGCGTCGTGTTTCTGGCGGGGCTTTGGGCCGGGGTGTGGCAGTGGCTGCACCCGGCGGGAAGCCTGGCCCCGGCGATCCTCCCCATAGCCGCAGCCGCAGCCGCCCTGTGCCTGGGCCTGCTGGTCCGGTGGGAAAAGCCCGGACGGCTGACGGCCCTGGCGGCGGTGCTGGCCGCGTGGCTAGCGTGGGCCGTCCTGTGCCGGAATCGGCTGACCGCCGCCGCAGCCGCCCTGGGAAACCTGGCAATTAGCCGTCTGCTGCTGCAGACCGGTCGGTATCACCCGCCCTATTCCGGCGGCGGCAGCGTCTGGCCCCTGGTGCTGACCCTGGCGGTCCTCACCGGCGGAGTCACGGCGCTGGCCCTGCGCCGCCGGTGGCCGGGGTTCTGCCTGGCCGTGGGCCTGGCGGCGCTGGTGCTGCGGCTGATGGGCCTTCTGGAGGGGGACTGGCCGCTGGCGGTTCTGCTGGTGGGCGGGCTAATGTGCCTGCTGCCCCGGCAGGGGCTGGGGCGGCAGGCGATGCTGGCCGGACTGTCCCTTTTTGTTGCGGCTTTTTGCGCCCTTGTCCCGCTGATCCCCGGCCTTGTCCCGGCACAGGGGAACGGCGTCTTTCTGCACCGGCTGCGGTACGAGTCCCATCCCTCCCCCCTGCCGGAGGGGGACCTGACCCGGCCCCACGGCTCCGGCAGCCAGACGGCCCTGACCGTGACCATGGACCGGTGGGAGCCCCTGTATCTGCGGGGCTTCGCCGCCGGGGAATACACCGGCCGCAGCTGGCAGCCCCTGGAGGGGGAGGCCCTGGCGGCCCAGTCCGACACCCTGTATACCCTGCAAAGGGACTATTTCTTCCCCTCCACCCAGGTTTCCGCCGCCTGGCAGGACGTATCCGGCGGCGAAAGCCGGACCGTCACCGTGGCCAACGCCGGGGCCTGCCGCCAGCGGCTGTATCTGCCCTATGGGGCGGCCACGGATGCCCTGGACGCCGCCGACCTGGCCGGAGAGGGGGGCCGCGTCCCGGCGGACGCCGTCACCCTGTCCGTTTACCCGGTGGAGGACAGCTATCTCTTGCAGGACGCCCTGTCCCGGTCCGGGGACGACACTCCCTATCGCCAGGGGGAGGCGGTATACCGCCAGTGGGTCTATGACCACTATCTGACGGTGCCCCAGAGCACCTATGAGGCCCTGACCCGGGCCTTTGCCCCGGAGAGCGATATGACCACCACCCAGGCCAAGGCGGCGGTGCTGGCCTGGCTTTCCCAGAGCGTCAGCTATCGCCAGGGGGCCTCAGTGTCCGGCGGCGACATCGCCGCCGCCATGGCCTCCGGCGGCCAGCAGGGCAGCGACATCCACTATGCCACCCTGGCGGCTCTGCTGCTGCGGTGCTGCGGCGTCCCGGCCCGATACGCTGAGGGCTACGTCGTGACCCGCCAGCAGGCGGAGGCCATGGTCCCCGGCGGCACCCTGACCCTGACGGAGCAGAGCAGCCACGCCTGGACGGAGTATTATCTGGACGGCGTGGGCTGGCTGCCCTTTGACGCCGCCCCAGGCTATACGGACCTGGTGGAATACCGGCTGCCGGAAAACGGCCCGGAGGGAGAAAACGGCCAGGGGGACACCCCCGTGCCGGACACCCCCGTTCAGGAGCGGGAGCCGGAGGTCGTCCCGGAGGAGGAACAGCCCCAGGACCGGCGGGCGGAATATGTCCGCAATGCCCTGCTGACCCTGGCGGCGGCGCTGGCGCTGGGACTGCTGGCCCTGACCGTCCGCGCCCTTCTGGGCCGCAGGCGGCTAAAGCAGGCGGCGGCCCGGTATCAGGATCCGGACTGCCGCATGGGGTGCGGATACATTCTGTGCGCCGTCCATGACCTGCTGGGTCAGCCGGGCCTCCCGGAGGATCCCCTGTCCCCGGAGGACGCGGAGGACCTGGTGTATCTGGAGCGGGAGGTGTGGTACAGCGGCCACACCATGACGGAGGACCAGCGGCGGCGGTGCCTGGCCCTGCTGGAAAGCGCCCGCCGGGTATGGCGGGAGCAAACCCCGGCCCTGCGCCGGTTTGCGGCAAGATTTATCACCTGCAAGGTGTTTTGAATAGAGAAAGAACAAAGGAGGAAACATCACATGAGAGTTACCAAACGCCTGATGGCCGCGCTGCTGGCGTGCCTGATGCTGCTGTCTCTGCTGCCGGTTCCGGCCTATGCGGCAGACGACGGGCGCATCGCCCTGCTGGCCGTGGCCCAGGACGGCTATGTCATCGAGCCGGAGTATATCGGCTATCGCTCCGGCGACACGGTGAAGGACGTGCTGAAAAACAGCGGCCACACCTTCTCCGGCATCGACAGCGGGTTCATCACCGCTGTGGACGGCCGGACGGACAACTATTCCCTGCACTACGACGGCGACGGCTATGCCTTGGACGCCTCGGCCAAGGGACTGACGGCCATCTGGTTCACCACCAACGCCAACCAGAGCTACGGCGAGAATCTGCTGCACCTGGCGGAGCGGATGGCGGCCTACAACACGTCCACCAACGGACTGAAGGACTACGCCGCCGCCAAGGAGGCCTATGACGCCGCCCACAGCGGCTTCTATGCCGCCGCCAACGCCGCGGCGGCCCCCCTGCGCACCGCCCTGGAAAACGCCATCGAAAAGTTCGAGACCTTCCAGGCGGGCGACCGGGTGACCGTGACCATCGCCGCCACCCAGGACGGCAATGCCGTGACCCCGGCGCAGGCCACCTTCACCAGCGAGTTCGGCACCGTGACCACCGTGAAGAACGCCGGTTCCGTGCAGCTGGTGCCCGCCACCTATCAGTTTGACCTGTCCGACGGCGGCATCAACCACGTCCGGGGCACCGTGGAGGTCACCGCCCAGGGCGCGGCTGTGTCCGCCCCCCTGCCCTCCGGCAAGTGGATCAAGGAGCTCCGCCTGGGCATCGACAACCAGTGGAAGGACGGCGAGGACGTCCCCAAGTTTGACGAGACCGACGGCGGCGCCACCTTCTGGGTGCCTGACTATTCCTATGGCACCCTGTATCCCTACATGGTCCCCGGAGACGGCATCGGCACCGCCGAGGGGCAGATGAACGTCCGGGTATACCTGGCCGGGGTGGAGACCCTGCCCAAGTACGCCCGCTCCTGGCAGAGCAAGGCCACGGCGCTGAGCCGGGTCCTTCCCGGCAGCAGCCTAGAGGGCGGGGACGTGGTGCTGGAGGCCCGGTATGCCGTGGACGGCTACGAGCAGTATCAGCCCTATACCCTGCACGTTCTGCGCACCCCCAGCCTGACGGACCTGGTAGTATCCGACGCCTCCGCCCGGCTGAAGCTGGACTTTGACAAGAAAACCCTGAGCTATACCGTGGCCACCACAGAGGACACGGTGACCGTTACCGCCTCCCCCCTGTGCGCCCAGGCCAAGCTGACCGTTGCCGGGAAGGCGGCCCAGGGCGGCGCTCCCGTGAACGTGACCTGGCCGGCTGCCAGAAGAACGGCAAGGGGCAGTACATCATCCCCGTGGAGCTGACCTTCGAGGGCCGCGCCGTCACTTATACGGTGCTGGTGGAAAAGCGGGAAAGCGTTCTGGTGACCCTGGAGCATGAGCAGGATGTGACGGTGGAGCTGACCAACAACGCCGGGGCGGTGATCGCCCCCCGGCAGCAGACCGGCACCGCCGACGTGTACGCCCTGGTTCCCGGCGACAGCTACACCTATGTCTCCACCAAGAACAGCTATTTCCACACCACCGCCGCCGTGAAGGCCTCCGCCGGGCTGACGGTGCAGGTGCCCACCCCCATTGTGGAGGACTGGCTCAAGGGGCTGGACGCCAAGAGCGGCACCTCCGCCAAGGCCATCCCCTATCCCATGACCCCGGCTTTCAGCGCAGGCGTCCACGAGTATGACTTCGCCGTGGAGTCCAACAACGCCTCCTTCTTCCTGAACCGGGCCAGGACAGACAGCACCTATGTGACCACCATGGTCTATTACGGTCACTATAACACCAACTTCGCCGACAAGCTGTATGAAAAGGTGCTGACCTCCAAGGACGATGGCTACGGCTCCGTGGCCAACTTCATGGCCGCCGGCGGCCATGGCAACTCCATGGAGCTGCAGGTGGCCCAGGCCAAGGCCGTAGGCGGCGTCACCTTCTATCAGAGCTATCTCATCTCCGCCCACCGGGTCATGACCCTGAACTCCATGAAGCTGGCGGACAACAACGGCAGCGCCCTGCCCCTGAACCAGAAGGACGATGCATCCAAAGCCTTCGACAAGCTGGTGCTGGATTACACAACGTCCCTGGGCCAGCGGGTGCCGGAGATCCAGCTGACTCTGCGCCCCCTGTCCGGCTATAGGCTGGACGCGGACATGACCGTTACCGTGGCCTGCGGCGACTGGAGCCAGACCCTGACCTATGACGCGGACAACAGGCCCAACGTCCTGCGGACGGTAAACGTTCCCCTGAACACCGCCCTGCAGACGGAGGCCGTCACCGTCACCGTTTCCCACAGCGAGCCCACCTCCGTAGCGCAGACCTATTCCATCCGGATCAACAAGCTGCCGCCGGTGGAGACCACCGTCACCACCGACCCCGCCGACGCCACAGTGTTCCTGACCAGCAACGTCAACGGCCAGCGGATCCTGCCCGGCGAGACCGGCACCTATACCCTGGACACCAACGGAGCCTATACCCTGGTGGTGACCCGCAGCGGCTATGTGGGCCAGAAGCTGGACGTGATCGCCGGGGAGGACAGCAAGAACATCACCGTGAAGCTGGAAAAGGCCCCGGAGAGCAGCCACAACGACATTCTCCAGCCCGGTGACTGGCCCCTGTTCCGGGCGGACAGCAACAACAACGGCGTGGTCAGCGCCCCCACCCCCATCACCGCCGAGGACGCGGTGCTGGTGTGGGCCAACAAGGTGGGCGAGGGCTACGGCGCCAGCGCCGCCTCCTGCCCCATTATTGCAGGCGGGTATCTCTACGCCTATGCCCGGGACAAGCTGCTGAAGATCGACAAGGACACCGGCGCGGTGGTGGGCGAGGGTACCATGGTCACCAGCTCCTCCTTCGCCATCAACTCCCCCACCTATGCCGACGGCATGATCTTCGTGGCCCTCAGCGGCGGCCGCATCCAGGCCTTCGACGCGGAGAGCCTGGAGTCCCTGTGGGTGTATACCGATCCCCTGGGCGGTCAGCCCAACTGCCCCATCGCCTACTGCGACGGGTATATCTACACCGGCTTCTGGAACTCCGAGACCAAGCAGGCCAACTTCGCGGGCATCAGCGTTACCGATGAGGACCCCACCCAGACCCAGGAGGCCAAGCTGGCCGCCTGGACCTATACCCACAACGGGTTTTACTGGGCCGGGGCCTATGCCTGCGAAAACTTCGTCCTGGTGACCACCGACGACGGCGACAGCGGCTATACCACGGGCTACGGCTCCGTGCTGTCCCTGGATCCCAAGACCGGCGTGCTGCTGGACCAGCTGAAGGCCACCAACGTGGGCGACCTGCGCAGCAGCGTGTGCTATGACCCCGCCACCGACGCCTATTACTTCACCTCCAAGGGCGGCGACCTGTATCAGGTCCGCACCAACGAGGACGGCACCTTCGTGAAGGGGTCCCTGAACCGCCTGCACCTGGACAACGGCGGCAACGACGACAACACGCCGCCCATGTCCACCTCCACACCGGTGATCCACAACGGTCGGGCCTATATCGGCGTGTCCGGCGTCAGCCAGTTCGGGGCCTATTCCGGCCACAACATGACCGTGGTGGATCTGGAGAGCTTCTCCATCGCCTATACCGTCCCCACCCAGGGCTATCCCCAGACCAGCGGTCTGCTGACCACGGCCTATGAGGACCAGGACGGCTATGCGTATGTGTACTTCTTCGACAACTATACCCCCGGCAAGCTGCGGGTCCTGCGGGATAAGCCCGGCATGACCGAGGTGGACCACACCTACACCACCATGGAGACCTATAACGGCGATTCCGGCGAGGTCACCATCGAGACCGGGTATGTGCTGTTCACCCCCAGCGGCGCACAGGCCCAGTACGCCATCTGCAGCCCCATTGTGGACGGCGAGGGCAACATCTATTTCAAGAACGACTCGGCCTATATGATGCGGCTGAGCAGCCGCGTCACCGCCCTGGAGATCACCCGGCAGCCGGAACGCACCGTCTATGAGATCGGCGAGACCTTCGACGGCGCCGGCATGCAGGTGACGGCCCTGCTGGCCAACGGCATGACCCGGGACGTGACGGACTATGTGAAGTTCACCGCCGAGCCCCTGACGGCGGAGGATACGGAGATCACCGTGTCCCTGGACCTGACCCGGCTGGACATCCCCGGCGGCCCCAACTGGGTGTTCTATCAGAATCGGGACGGCCAGACCGGCCAGGAGTGGATCTGCCCCACCGGCACGGTGAACATCGAGCTGAAGGACGGCCATGTGTACGGCCAGCCGGTGTGGACCTGGAACGACGATTTCAGCGCCTATGCCGAATTTGCCTGCACCGTGAATCCCCGGCATGAGAAGCTGCATCTGGACGCCCAGGTCACCAGCGAGATCACCACCGGCAGCTCCTGCCTGGAGGGCGGCGTCCGCACCTATACCGCCAAGGTGGTCCTGGACGGCGTCACCTATACCGACGTCCGGACCCAGCCCATTCCCGCCGACGGCCACAAGCTGTCCGCCGTGGCGGAGGTCCCCGCCGCCTGCACGGAGGGCGGCGTCAAGGCCCACTGGGTGTGCACCGTGTGCGGCAAGCTGTTCAGCGACGCCGATGGCAAGAACGAGACCACCCTGGAGGCCCTGACCATCCCCGCCACCGGCCACAAGACCCAGCTGGTGGGCGCGAAGGCCGCCACCTGCACGGAAGATGGCTATACCGGCGACGAGGTCTGCACCGTCTGCGGTGAGACCATTAAGAAGGGCGAGGTTATCCCCGCTCTGGGCCACAAGACCCAGCTGGTGGGCGCGAAGGCCGCCACCTGCACCGAGGACGGCTACACCGGCGACGAGGTCTGCACCGTCTGCGGCGAGACCGTCAAGAAGGGCGATGTCATCCCCGCTGCCGGTCATCACTATGAGGATGGTAAGTGCACCGTGTGCGGCGAGACTGATCCCAACTATAAGCCCGATGAGCCTGTGCAGCCCGAGAATCCCGGCGTCAAGACCGGCGATGAGGCTCACACCGCTCTGTGGCTGGCTGCGGCCTCCGTATCCCTGCTGGCTGCCGCTGCCCTGCTGCTGGGCAAGAAAAAGCACCTGAGCTGACCCCAAAAAATCAGGTAATAGCAATAGCCCCGGGACGCTATCGCGTCCCGGGGCTATTTGTTGCTTATGGGGGAAAAAGCGGTCAGCTCAGGCGCTTTTTGCGGCCGATGGTCAGGGCCATCAACAGGGCGGCCGGGATCATCTCATAGCCGCATGCGCAGGGTGAGCAGTATGCTCAGGACGCGTTCTTTCATAGCTTCGTTTTCTTTTCTTTGTCCTCCGGGGCCGCCGGGGCGGCGGCCTGTGCTTCCTCCGACAGGGAAAACTCATAATGCATGGCCAGGGCCTGGAACAGCTTCTGCATCACCTGCTCCGCCACGGTGCGGATGTCCAATCCCTCCACAAAGCGCAGAATCTGCCGCACCTCCTCCTCCGGGACCTTATAGCCCCGCAGGCTCAGGGTCAGGAACATCCGCAGCTTCTTCTCCAGCGTCAGCGTCCCATCGCAGGGGCGGACCATGTAGCCCCGCATAAGGCCGGCGGAGCCAAGCTCCAGGGCGTAGAAGTCCTCCTCCGTCAGCTCCGGCTGATAGGGGCCGAAGATCCGGTACAGCTCCCGGGCGGTGGCCCGGAAAATAAACTCGGACACCTCGCTGTGGGTATAGCTCTCCACATAGATCTCCCGCAGGTTCTCGTTCAGCTCCGTCAGGGTCATCTGGATGGCGGTCTCCGCGGCGTAGACATAGGCGGGGGGCAGCTGCTTCCCGGTGACGTCCCGGGCCATGGAGAACTGGTTGGAGAACATGAACTCCGCCAGCTCCGTCAGGACGCCGTCCTTGGCCCGGAAGATATTCTGGAAAATGCTGTTGGACACCGCCGCCTTGTGAACGATCTCCGCCACGGTGGTTTTTTTGTAACCCTGCTCCAGAAACAGCTTGACGCAGACCGTCAGGATCCGTTTTTTGGCGGGCAGACTGGCGCTTGTGATGGTCGTAATACGCACTTCCTTCCATGTGTTTGGCATGCATGCCATAATTGTAACAGAGATTTTCGGAAAAGGCAAGGGGGATTTGGAAAAAAGCCCCGCGCCCCGGACGGGACGCAGGGGGCGGGTCAGAACAGGTCCAGGGTGTTGTCCAGATACAGGGCCTCCCGGACGTGGATATGGTACTCCGGGCGGGTCAGGTAGTGCAGCAGGAACTCCAGCAGCAGGGCGGTGCCCAGGCTGCGGCCCTCGATCTTGAACTGGGAAAAGCCCATGGGGAGATAAACGTCCCGGATATCGTTCACGCCGATGAAGCCGGGGTTCTCCATGGCCCGGGAGAAGCGATAGCCCCCGGCGGCGTCCGGGGCGGTGCAGCGGTGGACGGGACCCTCCAGGCCCAGGTTCTCCCGGCTGACGGACCGGTAGCAGGCGGCCCGGTCCCGGCAGCCGAAGGCGCAGCACTCGTTGCACAGAAGCTCCGCCTTGTCCCGCAGGGCCTGGGGCAGGGTGTCCAGCTGGCGGAAGGCCCGGTTCAGCCGGAAATCCGCCACCACATAGCGGAACTCCGGCCGCTCCAGCTCCCGGCGCAGCAGGGAAAAATCCGTCAGCACTTTGGTGGTGGAGGAGACGAAGTACAGCCCGGGATAGGTCCGGCGCAGATGGTCCAGCAGCAGGTCCGAGTGGACGATGACTCCGTTCTGCGGGCCGGGGCTTTCCGCCAGCAGGCGGCACAGCCGGTTGCAGCGGGGGTCCGACAGGTGCTCCGGCCGCAGCAGGGAGTTGCTGAAGGTCAGCCGGGCGGAGATGCCGTATTCCCGGGTCAGGGCCAGCACCTCCCGGGGGTCCCGGTCCCCGGACCCCACCCGGCCGCCGCCCCAGATGCAGTCCGCCGGTGCGCCATACAGGGAGGCGATGCGGCACCAATCGTAAAAATACTCCCGGTGCTGCCGGAACAGCGGCAGAAACACCCGGTAAAAATCGTAAAATTCAAACAGGCCCGGCAGATGATAGCAGGCGGCGGATGCGGACATGGCGAAACGGCTCCTCCCTTGTGCGGATACCCTTACTGTACCACGCCGCCGGGAAAAAGGCAAGAAAACAGCCCCCGGCGGGAATCCGCCGGGGGCTGCGTAACGAACCGTATATGCCCGGAGTCGTCTTACTCCTGGTCCTGCTCGTCCTGGCCGGGAGTCTCCTCCAGCACCTGGGCGGCGTCCTCCTGCAGGGCCTCCACGCCGGTGGCCTGCTCTTCGGACTGCTCCTCCTGGAGCTCCTCCTCCGTCACGGGGACCAGCTCCTCGGCGAAGTGCCGATAGGCGTTCAGGCCGGTGCCGGCAGGGATCAGCTTGCCGATGATGACGTTCTCCTTCAGGCCCACCAGGTGGTCCACCTTGCCCTTGATGGCGGCCTCGGTGAGGACCTTGGTGGTCTCCTGGAAGGACGCGGCGGACAGGAAGGAATCCGTGGCCAGGGAGGCCTTGGTGATGCCCATCAGAAGCTGGGTATAGGTGGCCTCCTGCAGAGGTTCGCCGTCCTCCCGGACCTCGCCCGCTTCGATGCGCTGGCGGACGCGCTCGTTCTCGTCCTCCACCTCCAGGACGTCGGCCATGGCGCCGGACAGCAGGCCGGTGTCGTTGGCGTCCTCCACCCGGACCTTGCGCATCATCTGGCGCACGATGACCTCGATGTGCTTATCGTTGATGTCCACGCCCTGCTGGCGGTACACCTTCAGGACCTCCTGGATCAGGTAGTTGTGCACGGCGGAGGCGCCGCGGATCCGCAGCACGTCGTGGGGGTTCAGGGCGCCGTCCTGCAGCTGTTTGCCCTTTTCGATGACGTCGCCGTCACGGACCTGCAGGCCGGTGTGGGGCACGGAATAGGTGCGGGTGTCGCCGTCGTCGGCGGTGACGATGATGTTCAGCAGACTGCCCTTGGTGGCCTCCTCGAAGCGGACCTTGCCGCCGATCTCGGCCAGGGTGGCCATCTTCTTGGGCTTGCGGGCCTCGAACAGTTCCTCCACGCGGGGAAGACCCTGGGTGATGTCGCCGCCGGCCACGCCGCCGGTGTGGAAGGTACGCATGGTCAGCTGGGTACCGGGCTCGCCGATGGACTGCGCCGCAATGATACCCACAGCCTCGCCGGGGCCCACCGGCTTGGAGGTGGCCAGGTTCATGCCGTAGCACTTGGCGCAGATGCCGCTGTGGGCCTTGCAGGTCAGCACGGTGCGGATCTCGGCGGAGTGAATGTCGAAGCTCTCCAGCAGGGCGGCGTCGCTCTCGGTCATCATGTGATCCTTGGAGATCAGCACCTCGCCGGTCTTGGGGTCGGTGATGTCATGCACCGGGAAGCGGCCCCGGATGCGCTCGGAGAATTTCTCGATGACCTGGCCGTTTTCGCTGATCTCGGACACCAGAATGCCCTTCTGCACGCCGCAGTCATCCTCCCGGATGATGACATCCTGGCACACGTCCACCATGCGGCGGGTCAGGTAACCGGAGTCGGCGGTACGCAGAGCGGTATCGGCCAGACCCTTCCGGGCGCCTCGGGAGGAGGTGAAGTAGTCCAGCACGGACATACCCTCACGGAAGTTGGCCTTGATGGGGATCTCGATGGTCTTACCGGCGGTGTTGGCCATCAGGCCGCGCATACCGGTCAGCTGACGGATCTGCTTCATGGAACCGCGGGCGCCGGAGTCCGCCATCATGAAGATGGGGTTGTAGCGGTCCAGGCTGGCGGTCAGGGCGTCGGTAACGTCGTTGGTGGTCTTTTCCCACTCGCGGACCACCAGCTTATAGCGCTCCTCGTCGGTGATGAAGCCCATGTTGTACTGGTCCTCGATGTCCACCACCCGCTGTTCGGTCTCCCGGATCAGCTCATACTTCTTCTCGGGGACGGTCATGTCCGCGATGGAGATGGTGATGGAGCCCCGGGTGGAGTATTTATAGCCCGTGGCCTTGATGTTGTCCAGCACCTCGGCGGCGGTGGTGAAGCCGTACTGCTTGATGGTGCGGTCCACGATCTTGCCCAACAGCTTCTTGCCGCAGGTCTCGGTGATCTCATAGTCGAAGAAGTGCTCGGAACGGGTGCCGTCGTCGTTATACCGCTTCACGAAGCCCAGGTCCTGGGGGATGTTGCGGTTGAAGATGATGCGGCCGGCGGTGGCCCGGACCACATGGGACAGGGTCTCGCCGTTCACTTCCTTGGTGACGCGGATCCACACGGGCTGGTGCACGCCGATGACGTGCTCGTTATAGGCCATGAGCACCTCGTCCTCGTCGCGATAGATGTTCATGTGGACATTGGCCTTCTCCTGGTCGGTAAGCTCGTCATAGCTCTTGCCGGCCAGGGAGAAGTCCACGCCCTGGGGCCAGTATTCGTCGTTGTCCATCTGGCTGACGCCGTTTTCAAACCGCTCGAAGGTCAGGTAGTAGGAGCCCAGCACCATATCCTGGGTAGGAACGGTGACGGGGCCGCCGTCCTGGGGGCGCAGCAGGTTGTTGGCAGACAGCATCAGCAGCCGGGCCTCGGCCTGGGCCTCGGCGGACAGGGGGACGTGGATGGCCATCTGGTCGCCGTCGAAGTCGGCGTTGAAGGCGGTGCAGTTCAGGGGGTGCAGCTTCAGGGCGCGGCCCTCCACCAGCACCGGCTCAAAGGCCTGGATGCCCAGGCGGTGCAGAGTAGGCGCGCGGTTGAGCATCACGGGGTGGTCCTTGATGATCACGTCCAGAGCGTCCCACACCTCGGTGACGCCCTTGTCCACCATGCGCTTGGCGGACTTGATGTTGTTGGCGGAGCCGTCCTCCACCAGCTTCTTCATGATGAAGGGGCGGAACAGCTCCAGGGCCATCTCCTTGGGCACGCCGCACTGATAGATCTTCAGCTCGGGGCCCACGCAGATAACGGAGCGGCCGGAATAGTCCACGCGCTTGCCCAGCAGGTTCTGGCGGAAGCGGCCCTGCTTGCCCTTGAGCATATCGCTCAGGGATTTCAGCGCCCGGTTGTTGGCGCCGGTGACGGGGCGGCCCCGGCGGCCGTTGTCGATGAGGGCGTCCACGGCCTCCTGGAGCATACGCTTTTCGTTGCGGACGATGATGTCCGGGGCGCTGAGCTCCAACAGGCGCTTGAGGCGGTTGTTGCGGTTGATGACCCGGCGATACAGGTCGTTGAGGTCAGAGGTGGCAAACCGGCCGCCGTCCAGCTGGACCATGGGCCGAAGCTCCGGGGGGATCACCGGCAGAACGTCGATGACCATCCACTCCGGCTTGTTGCCGGACAGGCGGAAGGCGTCCACCACCTCCAGGCGCTTCACCACCCGGGCCTTCTTCTGGCCGGTGACGGTTTTCAGCTCCGCATGGAGCTGGGCGCTGAGCTCCTCCAGGTCGATCTGCTGCAGGAGCTTCTTCACGGCCTCGGCGCCCATGCCGGCGTCGAAATCGTCCTCATACTTCTCCCGCATGTCCCGGTATTCCTTCTCGGACAGCAGCTGGTTGCGCAGCAGAGGGGTCTCGCCGGGGTCGGTGACGATATACGCCGCGAAGTACAGGACCTTCTCCAGGATCCGGGGGCTGATGTCCAGCAGCAGGCCCATCCGGGAGGGGATGCCCTTGAAATACCAGATATGGCTGACGGGGGTGGCCAGCTCGATGTGGCCCATGCGCTCACGGCGCACCTTGGCCCGGGTGACCTCCACGCCGCAGCGGTCGCAGATCTTGCCCTTGAAGCTGATCTTCTTATACTTGCCGCAGTGGCACTCCCAGTCCTTGGTGGGCCCGAAGATGCGCTCGCAGAACAGGCCGTCCCGCTCGGGCTTCAGAGTGCGGTAGTTGATGGTCTCGGGCTTCTTCACCTCGCCGTAGGACCACTCGCGAATCATTTCCGGAGAAGCGATTCCGATTTTAATGGCGTCAAAAGTGGGATAACTCATGCTCTATGCTCCTCCTGTTCCTTAAAATTCATCGTCCGCGCCGTCGTAGGAGGCCTCCACCTCTTCCTCGGGCACATAGTCGAAGCCTGCGTCCGCCAGCTCGCTCTCGTCTGCGTAGCGATTGCGGCGGTCGTCCTCGGCGTCCATCCGGGCCAGGTTGAAGGAATCCGGGGCGTTCTCGTCCTCCTTCAGCTCGATCTGGTTGCCGTCCTCGTCCAGCACCTGGATATCCAGGCACAGGGACTGCAGCTCCTTCACCAGCACCTTGAAGGACTCGGGCACGCCGGGGGTGGGCACGTTGTGGCCCTTGACAATGGCCTCGTAGGTCTGCACGCGGCCGGTGACGTCGTCGGACTTCACCGTCAGGATCTCCTGCAGGGTATAGGCCGCGCCGTAAGCCTCCAGGGCCCAGACTTCCATCTCGCCGAAGCGCTGGCCGCCGAACTGGGCCTTGCCGCCCAGGGGCTGCTGGGTCACCAGGGAGTAGGGGCCGGTGGACCGGGCGTGGATCTTATCGTCCACCAGGTGGTGCAGCTTCAGGAAGTACACATAGCCCACGGTGACCTTGTTGTCGAACCGCTCGCCGGTGCGTCCGTCATACAGCCAGCTCTTGCCCTGGGGGTCCAGACCCGCCTGGGTCAGGGCCTCGGTGATGTCCTTATCGGTGGCGCCGTCGAAAATGGGGGTGGCAACCTTCCAGCCCAGGGTCTTGGCGGCGTAGCCCAGATGGACCTCCAGCACCTGGCCGATGTTCATACGGGAGGGCACGCCCAGGGGGTTCAGCACGATGTCCAGGGGGGTGCCGTCGGGCAGGAAGGGCATATCCTCCTGGGGCAGCACCCGGGAAACGACGCCCTTGTTGCCGTGGCGGCCGGCCATCTTGTCACCGGGCTGGATCTTGCGGCGCTGGGCGATATAGACCCGGACCACCTGGTTCACGCCCGGCCCCAGCTCGTCGCCGGCCTCCCGGGTGAACACCTTGGCGTCCACGATGATGCCGCTTTCGCCGTGGGGCACCTTCAGGGAGGTATCCCGGACCTCCCGGGCCTTCTCGCCGAAGATGGCCCGCAGCAGGCGCTCCTCGGCGGTCAGATCGGTCTCGCCCTTGGGGGTGACCTTACCCACCAGGATGTCGCCTGCGTGGACCTCGGCGCCCACGCGGATGATGCCGCGCTCGTCCAGGTCCTTCAGGGCGTCCTCGCCCACGTTGGGGATATCCCGGGTGATCTCCTCGGGCCCCAGCTTGGTGTCGCGGGCGTCGATCTCATATTCCTCGATATGGATGGAGGTGTAAACATCCTCCTTCACCAGCCGCTCGTTGAGCAGCACGGCGTCCTCGTAGTTGTAGCCCTCCCAGGTCATGAAGCCCACCAGGATATTGCGGCCCAGGGCGATCTCGCCCTGATCGGTGGCGGGGCCGTCGGCCAGCACCGTGGGATCGTCGCCGCCGTGGACCCGCTCGCCCACGGAAACGATGGGCTTCTGGTTGATGCAGGTGCCGTGGTTGGAGCGCAGGAACTTGATGAGCTTATAGTCCTTGCTCTCGCCGCTGTCATACTTGACGGACACGTTGGTGGCGTCCACCTTGGTGACCACGCCGTCGCCCTCGGCCAGCACCACCACCTCGGAATCTAGGCAGATCTTGTGCTCCATACCGGTGCCCACGATGGGAGCCTCCGGCCGCAGCAGGGGCACGGCCTGCCGCTGCATGTTGGCGCCCATCAGGGCGCGGTTGGCGTCGTCGTTGGGCAGGAAGGGAATCATGGCCGTGGCGATGGACACCATCATACGGGGGGAGATGTCCATGTAGTCCACGTATTCCGGCTCCACCTGGATGGTCTCGTCCTGGTGGCGGCAGGTGATACGGGGGCCGATGAGGCAGCCGTTTTCGTCCACAGGCTCGGCGGCCTGGCACACAACGTACTGATCCTCCACGTCGGCGGTCATATAGGTGATCTCGTCGGTGACGCGGCCGGAGGGGCGCTCCACCCGGCGGAAGGGGGCCTCGATGAAGCCGTATTCATTCACCCGGGCATAGGTGGCCAGATAGGAGATCAGGCCGATGTTGGGACCTTCGGGAGTCTCGATGGGGCACATACGGCCATAGTGGCTGTAGTGCACGTCGCGGACCTCCATGTTGGCGCGCTCCCGGCTCAGACCGCCGGGGCCCAGGGCGGACAGACGCCGCTTGTGGGTCAGCTCGGCCAGGGGGTTGGTCTGGTCCATGAACTGGCTCAGGGGGCTGGAGCCGAAGAACTCCTTGATGGCGGCGGTGACAGGCCGGATGTTGATGAGGCTCTGGGGGGTGACGATGTCCAGGTCCTGGATGGTCATCCGCTCCCGGATGACCCGCTCCATGCGGGAAAAGCCGATGCGGAACTGGTTCTGCAGCAGCTCGCCCACGCAGCGCAGGCGGCGGTTGCCCAGATGGTCGATATCGTCCTTCTGCACCAGGCCGTGGGCCAGGACGTTCATATAGTTGATGGAGGTGAGGATGTCGTCCACGATGATGTGCTTGGGCACCAGGCGGTCCGCCTGCAGGCGGCACTGCTCCACCAGCTCCTCGCCCTGATACTGACTCAGCAGCTCCTGCAGCACGTCAAAGCGCACCCGCTCCTTGATGCCGCACGCCGTCTTGGGGTCAAAGTCCACATAGCGGCTCATATCGCACATGCGGTTGGTGAAAATGCGGATGACCTCGCCGTTTTCCAGCCGGACCTTCACCATACCCACGCCGATGGCGTCCAGGGTGCGGCAGTCGTCGCCGGAGAGGACGTGGCCCTCCTCCAGCAGCAGCTCGCCGGTGGCGGGGTCGGCCACGGGCTCGGCCAGCTTCTGACCCTTGGCCTGGGTCCACAGGGTCAGCTTCTTGTTGAACTTATACCGGCCCACGGTGCTCAGGTCATACCGCCGGGGGTCGAAGAACAGGCCCTGCATCAGGTTCTCGGCGGAGTCCAGCGTGGGGGGCTCGCCGGGGCGCTGCTTGCGATAGATCTCCAGCATGGCCTCCTCATAGGACTTGCAGGTGTCCTTTTCCATGGTGGTCACGATGCGGGGATCGTCGCCGAAGCGGTCCAGGATCTCGCCGTCGGTCTTCAGGCCCAGGGCCCGGATCAGGCAGGTGATGGGGAGCTTGCGGTTCTTGTCGATGCGGACCCAGAACACCTCGCTGCTGTCGGTCTCATACTCCAGCCACGCGCCCCGGTAGGGGATCACCGTGGAGGTCAGCAGGGGCAGGTCCGTTTTCAGGTCGATCTCCTTGCCGTAGTAGATGCCGGGGGAGCGGACGATCTGGCTGACCACCACGCGCTCGGCGCCGTTGATGACGAAGGTGCCGGAGTGGGTCATCAGGGGGAAATCGCCCATGAAGATCTCCTGCTCCTTGATTTCGCCGGTCTCCTTATTGTGCAGGCGCACGCTGACCTTCATGGGGGCGGCATAGGTGGCGTCCCGGGCCTTGCACTCCTCCACGTCGTACTTGGGCTTCTCGTCCATGCTGTAGTCGATGAAGCTCAGCTCCAGGTTGCCGGCATAGTCGCCGATGGAGGCCACGTCGGCAAAAACCTCCCGCAGGCCGGTGTCCAGGAACCACTGATAGGATTTCTTCTGAATCTCCAGCAGGTTGGGCATCGCCATGACCTCTTCGTGTCTGGCAAAGTTCTTGCGCAGGGTCTTGCCATAATACTTGTCCTTGGCCATCTTCAATACTCACGCCTTTCTTTTCGCATTTTCTCCGTGCTTTTCCTTGGGAACCGCTCTCCCGGGATTTTGACACGCTCGGCCCGGTTGTTTGTTTTCGCCCGGGCCCACTTGTAATTTTGGGGGAAAGCTGGTATCATAACAGCAGATTTGAAATGGGGCATCAGGCCCCATTTTCTCAATATAGCGTCTTATTGTACCACAGGCGTGGCCCCTTTGTCAACATAAAACCCCGCCGGGAGCCCGATTTTTTCGGACTCCCAGCGGGATTTTTCGCAGGCGCCGTATTTTTATGCTGCGCAAGGGATTTTTCGAAATTGCGGGCATTTCCCGCGCGATCCGTCGGACGGAGCCGCGGACGGTCCGCAAATGCGTAGCCTTGCAGCGCGCCGGAAAGCTCCATCCCCGGGTGTCTGGCCCGGGGCCGTTTTTTTGACCGGAGAATGCCGGAAAATTTGGAAAATATTTTGGCATTTTATGCCGTTACGTCATTGCATTAAAGTCCAAAAGCTGGTATAATATATAAGTCGCGCTGAACTTTTATGCAGCGGCGGACAATATTTTTTATAGGAGGAACGAGATGACAGCTATCAAACGGTGCTGTGCACTGGCTCTGGCGGTTCTGATGATCCTGACTGCCCTGCCGGTGACGGCATTCGCCCAGGCAGCTGAGCAGGAGGTCAACGCCTCCCTGCAGGAAACCACGGTCAGCGGTATCGCCAACGATATCGCCCGCCAGGTCCTGCACAGCGGCCAGAAAAACGGCGAAAAAATTCAGATGGAGAACACCGCGAAGCTCGACGACAGCGACGAGGTCGAGATCATCGTGGTGGTCAACGACTCCGTGGCCGACCCGGATTCCCGGGCCCAGGTCAACGCCCTGCTGCGCACGCAGAAGAGCGCCCTGGCTCAGATCAACCGGGCCATTGACGGGCAGGTGGAGCCCCAGCGGCAGTATACCACCCTGCTCAACGGCTTTTCCGCCACAGTGACCTATGGCCAGTACAAGGCCATCCGGAAGCTGGACTGCGTGCAGTCCGCCTTCATTTCCCCCACGTTTGAGCTGCTGCCCGACACCGCCAACAGCAACCGGATGATCGGCGGCGGTATCTATAATACCACGGGCTTCACCGGCGAGGGAATGCTGGTGGCCACTCTGGATACCGGCGTGGACATGGGCCACGAGATCTTCAAGACCGCCCCCAAGAGCCCTTCCCTGACCCGGGAGAAGCTCCAGTCCATGCTGGAGCAGTACGATTTCCAGGCGGAGAGCATCGTCAAGGGCATCAGCGTGTCCGACCTGTATTACAGCGCCAAGATCCCCTTCCAGTTTGACTACGGCGACAGGGACAAGGACGGCATGCCCGGCGATAAGGGCAGCCACGGCACCCACGTTGCCTCCACCGCCGCCGGCAACACCGGCGTCAACGAGGCCGCCATGGGCGTGGCTCCCCAGGCCCAGATCATCAACATGAACGTGTTCAAGTCCACCGGCGGCGCGTCCTATGCGGACATTCTGGCCGCTCTGGAGGACTGCATCCTGCTGGGCGTGGACGTGGCCAACCTGAGCCTTGGCTCCGACTGCGGCTACATCGACTATGACAGCGAGGACGCCTTCACCAAGAGCCTGCTGGACGTGTTCGAGCGCACCGGCGAGAGCGGCGTGTCCCTGGCTGTGGCCGCGGGCAACGCCTATAACGCCGCCTATGGCGACGCCTTCGGCGGCAAGGCCCTGGCCTCCAACCCCGATTACGGCCTGGTCAGCGAGCCCTCCACCTATGGCGAGTCCCTGTCCGTGGCCGCCGTGTCCAACGGCATGGTCAAGGGCCCCTATGTCACCGTGGGCGGCAAGAACCTGGCCTATCAGGACAGCGCCACCATCAGCGAGGACGAGAACGCCAAGCCCTTCCGCAGCCTGTCCGCCCAGGGCTCTATTGAGTATGTGGTGGTTCCCAACTACGGCGCGGAGGAGGACTATGCGGGCCTGGACCTGACCGGCAAGATCGCCCTGGTGCAGCGGGGCGGCGGCATGTACTATGAGCAGAAGGAGCGCAACGCCGCCAACGCCGGCGCCATTGGCATGCTGGTGTACAACAACGTCCCCGGCATGCTGTACATGTCCATCACCGACTGGAAGATCCCCTGCGCGTTTATCTCCCAGGCCGCCGGTGAATACATGAAGCAGCAGGAGACCAAGACCCTGTCTGTGGCCTCCGCCGACGCCCTGGTGGAATCCCCCACCTATGGCATGGCCGACTTCTCCAGCTGGGGCGCTACCCCCGAGCTGACCCTGAAGCCGGAGCTCACCGCCCCCGGCGCGGGCATCTATGCCGCCGTGCCCGGCGGTTATGAAAGCATGGACGGCACCTCCATGGCATCCCCCCACGCGGCCGGCGGCATGGCCATCGTCCAGCAGGCCCTGAAGGCCCGGGACAACAGCATGACCGGCGCCCAGCGCAAGCACATGACCGACACCCTGCTCATGAGCACCGCCCATGTGATCTATGACGACAACGGCGTGCCCTATTCCCCCCGGAAGCAGGGCGCTGGCCTGATGAGCATCAACGACGCCGTGAATACCCGGGGTTATCTGTCCGTGGAGGGCATGGAGCGTCCCAAGCTGGAGCTGAAGGACGATCCCGCCATGAAGGGCGTGTACACCATGAACTTCACCGTCCACAACACCGGCAGCGACACCCTGTATTACGACGTGACCCCCCTGGTGCTGACTGATACCACCGAGGCCTATGTCAACGGCAGCGGGCAGGAGTTCTCCACCATCAGCGGAAGCTCCCGGCTGCTGCCCCACACCTTCACCACCAACTGCGAGAATAACCGGGTGGCCGTGGCTCCCGGCAAGACCGCCGATGTCACCGTCACCGTCACCGTTACCGGCGAGGGCCGGAAGATGCTGGCCCAGTTCCCCAACGGCAGCTATGTGGAGGGCTTCGTGACCCTGACCCAGGTGGCCGCCGACGGCAGCGCCCTGACCGATCCCATTGACCTGGGCCTGCCGTTCCTGGCCTTCTACGGAGACTGGACCAAGGCTCCCATCATGGATTCCACCGATTACTGGGAGACGCTGGACGGCTCCGCCAGCCAGGCCCAGGCGTACATGAACACCGCCTTCTCCTCCTCCAGCGAGAACACGGTGGACACCTACCTGGGCGACAACAACTACACCACCGTTCCGTATCTGGCGGACCGCAACGCCATTTCCCCCAACAACGATGACTTCATGGACAGCCTCACCGGTATCTACACCGGCCTGCTGCGCAACACCAAGAGCCTGAAGTATACCATCACCGGCGCCAACGGCCAGGTGTACTACAGCAAGGACTGCGAGTATGTGGGCAAGTCCATCTACAGCTACGACTATTACCGCATTGTGCCCGCCGGTGTGGACGCCGAATATGACGGCATTGAGCCCTGGTACGGCACCGACGCCCACAACGCCAAGCTGCCCAACAACACCAAGGCCACCGTGACCATCGAGGCCACCCTGCCCTATGGCGATGGCGTGGGGACCAACCAGAAGCACTCCTGGTCCTTCCCCATCACCATCGACACCGAGGAGCCTCATGCCGACAACCTGAAGGTCACCGAGTCCGAGGGCCGGTACTATCTGAGCCTGGACGTGTCCGACAACCAGTATGTGGCGGCCGTGGTGTTCTACAACATCAAGAACAGCGAGATGCTCTATGGTATGCAGGGCTTCGGCGAGGACAAGCCCGGCGTCACCAGCCACATCAAGGAGTATGACATCACCGGCTTCGGCGAGACCTTCGGCATGATCGTCCACGACTACGCCGGCAACTCCAAGGTGTATACCGTCCGTGCTCCCGGCAACCCCGACGATCACGGCACCATCACCCCCACCAACATCCTCTGGACCGAGAACTTCAACGAGAAGTGGCTCCCCGACGACTGGAGCGTCCAGAGCAAGGGCGGCTCTCTGAACACCTGGTACCGCGACGAGGACTACATGGCCGCCGTGGATCATGACGACGACAACCAGCAGGACGAGTGGCTGATCTCCCGCACCACCGATATCAGCGGCGTGGATACCGAGGTCCACATGGTCTTCGATTTCTACACCACCTATTGGTACACCGTGGAGTATAAGCACTGCAACCTGCAGGTCATGGCCTCCGGCGACGGCGGCGAGAACTGGCAGGAGATCTGGAACCTGCAGCGGGATTCCGGCCTGTTCACCGCCTGGACCAAGACCCAGGCCAAGGTGACCATCCCCGAGAGCCTGCAAAGCAGCAAGGACCTGCGCTTCGCCTTTGTCTACACCGGTAAGGGCGGCTCCACCCTGTCTATGGACAACGTCCAGCTGTACGCCGAGGAGCGGGACAACTATGTGTCCGTCACCGCCGCCGCCGGTGAGGGCGGCACCATCACCCCCGCCGGTCAGACCCTGGTGAAGAAGGGTACCAGCAAGACCTTCGACATCGCTCCCGCCCAGGGCTATGAGATCGTCAACGTCAACGTGGACGGCGCCGATCTCGGCCCCATCAGCTACTACACCTTCCAGCGGGTGGGCGTGGACCACACCATCTCCGCCACCTTCCAGAAGGCCCAGCCGTCCGGCGACACCGTCACCCTGACCACCACCGCCAATGAGGGCGGCACCGTGGCCCCCGCCGGTCAGACCAGATACGCCCCCGGCGCAAGCGCCGAGATCACCTTCACCCCGGACCCCGGCTATCAGCTGGCCTCCGTGAAGGTCAACGGCCGCACCGTGGACGTGACGGACGGCGCCTACACCCTGGTCATGGACCAGAGCTATGCCGTGTCCGCCGCCTTCGAGAAGATTCCCGACGTCCCCGTGGTGATGTTCCAGAACGACTTCGAGGACGTGGCCGGCGACAGCTTCCCCTTCCACGGCTGGACCGTGAAGGTGCAGGATACCAGCAGCACATGGAAGCAGTATACCTATTACAACTGGAAGAACGAGGGCAATGATTCCAAGCACGCTTACATCAGCAACGACTGGAAGGGTGCACAGGATGAGTACCTGATCTCCCCGGCTGTGGACCTGTCCGGTACCCGTGACGGCGTTCTGACCTTCGACTTCGCCTACGGCGAGTACGGCATCAAGAACAAGACCTTCACCGCTACGGTGGAAGCTTCTACCGACGGCGGAAATACGTGGAACGCTATCTGGAACTTCCAAGACAGCTATACCGGCCAGCAGGCCAGCAACTACATCATTTCCGGCAGCGCAGAGGTTCCCGTGCCCGCCGAGTACAATGTGGACGGCGTCCAGTTTGCCTTCCGCTATGTCCATCCCAATGAGGACACTACCGGCCAGCTGGCCATCGACAATGTGAAGCTGATGGCGGTGGAGGACGGCCCCGTAGCCCAGAAGTACACCATCACCGCCAGCGCCGGTGAGGGCGGCTCCATCACCCCCGCCGGTGCGGTGTCCGTGAAGGAGGGCGCGTCCCAGACCTTCGCCATCGCCGCCCAGGAGGGCTACGCCATCGCCGATGTGCTGGTGGACAGCCAGAGCGTGGGCGCGGTGGACAGCTACACCTTTGAGAATGTCACCGCCAACCACACCATCGCCGCCCTGTTCACCAAGACGGCCTCCGACGTGCAGTTCGACAACGACTTCGAGTCCGAGACCTTCCCCGGCCACGGCTGGACCGTGAAGGGCACCCGTACCGACAGCCCCTATACCTGGTACCAGGGCACCAATACCAAGCTCAATTCCACCAAGCAGGCCCGCATCGACATGGATTACTATGAAGATCCCTGGGGCGGCGGCTGGAGCGTGGGCGGCATCCGCAAGCCCCTGCTGCCTATGGCAGGCGGCAGCGACAAGCTGCAGGATGAGTATCTCATCTCCCCGGTGGTGAACCTCACCGGCAAGACGCCCACGCTGAGCTTCGATTACCTGCTGTTCAAGTCCGTCATCGGCAACTACTGCTCCGTGACCGTGGAGGCCACCACCGACGGCGGCCAGACCTGGACCACCATCTGGACCGCAGCCGATCTGGAGCCGGTAAGCGGTTATTGGTTCATGGGCACGGCCAACGTTGCCGTTCCCGCCGCCTTCTGCACGGACAATGCCCAGTTCGCCTTCCACTTCTATAAGAAGGCCAACCGGGGCTATGACGATACCGACGCCATGTTCGCCATCGACAACGTGACCATGACCTACGGCGCCACCGATCCCTGCGCCGACGGCCATACTCTCACCGCGGTACCTGAGGTCCCCGCCACCTGCGAGGAGACCGGCGTCAAGGCCCACTGGGTGTGCTCCGTCTGCGGCAAGCTGTTCAGTGACGCCGAAGGCAAGAACGAGACCACCCTGGAGGCCCTGACCATCAGCACTCTGGGCCACGACTATGGCGAGGCCGCCTGGACCTGGACCGGCTACGAGTCCGCCAAAGCTACCTTCACCTGCAGCCGTGACGCCAGCCATGTGGAGGAGGTCACCGCCGCTGTTACCAGCGAGATCACCACCCCCGCTTCCTGCGAGAGCACCGGCGTCCGGACCTATACCGCCACGGTGACCTTCCAGGGCAAGAACTACACCGACACCCGCACCGAGACCCTGCCCTCCCTGGGCCACGCCTGGGGCGAGCCTGTGTGGACCTGGACCGGCTGCGGCGCCGCCGAGGCCTCCTTCGCCTGCGCCCGGGATGCCGGCCATGTGAAGGTCCTGCCCGCCAGCATCACCAGCGAGGTCACCACCCAGCCCGGCTGCTCCACCGAGGGCGTCCGGACCTATACCGCCACCGTGACCCTGGAAGGCAAGAACTATACCGACACCCGCACCGAGACCCTGCCCTCCCTGGGTCACAAGACCCAGCTGGTGGGCGCTAAGGCCGCCACCTGCACGGAAGACGGCTACACCGGCGACGAGGTGTGCACCGTGTGCCAGGAGGTCGTGAAGAAGGGTGAGGTTATCCCCGCTCTGGGCCACAAGACCCAGCTGGTAGGCGCCAAGGCCGCCACCTGCACGGAAGATGGCTACACCGGCGACGAAGTCTGCACCGTCTGCGGCGAGACCGTGAAGAAGGGCGAGGTTATTCCCGCTCTGGGCCACAAGACCCAGCTGGTAGGCGCTAAGGCCGCTACTTGCACCGAGGACGGCTACACCGGCGACGAAGTCTGCACCGTCTGCGGCGAGACCGTGAAGAAGGGCGAGGTTATTCCCGCGCCGGGCCACAAGACCCAGCTGGTAGGCGCCAAGGCGGCCACCTGCACCGAGGATGGCTACACCGGCGACGAGGTGTGCACCGTGTGCCAAGAGGTCGTGAAGAAGGGCGAAGTCATCCCCGCTACCGGCCACGATTACAAGGACGGCAAGTGCACCAACTGCGGCGAGACCGACCCCAACTACAAGCCCGCTGAGCCCGAGAATCCCGGCGTCAAGACCGGCGACGAGGCTCACACCGCTCTGTGGCTGGCTGCGGCCTCCGTATCCCTGCTGGCTGCCGCCGCCCTGCTGCTGGGCAAGAAAAAGCACCTGAGCTGACCCTAAAAAGTCAGGTAATAGCAATAGCCCCGGGACGCGATAGCGTCCCGG
>NZ_JAJEPW010000027.1:0-38809 GCF_020687045.1 Brotocaccenecus cirricatena | reverse complement strand
GCAGCGGCCGGGCGCTGAAGGGCTTCGGAAAGGTCCTGTCCGGTCTGGGCCTGGTTATTCCAAAGAATCGCCGCCTCTTTTTGATCGGCGCCCCGCTCCTGCCCTGGGAATGGGTTGCGCCGGAAACAGGAACAGGCTGCGTGCCGCCCAGGGAAATGCCCTGCGGCACGCAGCCTGCTTGTTTACACGTTGAAGCGGAAATAGATCATGTCGCCGTCCTTGACCACATAGTCCTTGCCCTCGGACCGCAGCAGACCCTTTTCCTTGGCGGCGGCCACGCTGCCGCAGGCCATCATCTCGTCGAAGTTGATGGTCTCCGCCCGGATGAAGCCCCGCTCGATGTCGGAGTGAATCTTTCCGGCGGCCTGGGGGGCCTTGGTGCCCTTGCGGATGGTCCAGGCCCGGCACTCGTCCTTGCCGTAGGTCAGGAAGGAGATCAGGCCCAGCAGCTCATAGCTGCACTGGATCAGCCGGTCCAGGCCGGACTGCTCCACCCCCAGGTCCTCCAGGAACATGGCCCGCTCGTCGGGGTCGTCCAGCTGGGCGATGTCCTCCTCCAGCTTGGCGCAGATGGGCAGCACCTGGGCCCCTTCCTTTTGGGCCAGGTCCCGGACCATCCGGAAGTAGCGGTTGTTCTCGTGGTCGGCGAAGCCCGCCTCGTCCATGTTGGCGGCGTAGATGATGGGCTTCAGGCTCAGCAGGTCGGCGGTCTCCACAATGGCGCGGTCCTCGTCGCCGCAGTCGAAGGTGCGGGCGGACCTTCCGGCGTTGAGATGCTCCGCCAGGGCCCGGAATACCTCGGCCTCGTGCAGGAACTTCTTGTCGCCCTTGGCGGCCTTGGCGGCCTTCTCCACCCGGCGGTTCACCATCTCCAGGTCCGCCATGATCAGCTCCAGGTCGATGGTCTCGATGTCGCCCAGGGGGTCCACCGGCACGTTGGTCCCGGCGTCGGCCACCACGTGCATGATGTTCTCGTCGTCGAAGCAGCGCACCACATGGACGATGGCGTCGGTGCGGCGGATGTTCTCCAGGAACTTGTTGCCCAGGCCCGCCCCCTGGCTGGCGCCCTTCACCAGGCCCGCAATGTCCACAAATTCGATGACGGCGGGGGTCTTTTTGTCGGGCTGATACATCTCCGCCAGCTTATCAAGCCTTGCATCCGGCACGGCCACCATGCCCACGTTGGGCTCGATGGTGCAGAAGGGGTAGTTGGCGCTTTCGGCTCCGGCGTTGGTGATGGCGTTGAACAGCGTTGATTTGCCCACGTTGGGCAGTCCCACGATACCTAATTTCATTTGTACTCATTCTCCTTCGATTTTCCTTGATTTTCAAGGGGTTTCAGCGTTTGGTGTCTTGGCTGTTACACCATTTTTACACCATTTTCGCATTTGGCTTTATTGGATTTCATCAGACTACACCATTTTGCTGAAATTGCTTGATGGCATAATCCAGCGATTCGGCAGTCACATGAACATACCGATCCATTGTTGTTTTGATGCTGGCATGACCCAGCAGCTTTTGAAGAACCTTGGGCTGCACGCCGCATTCAATCGCTCGTGTGGCGTAGGTGTGGCGCAGGGCGTGCATGCAGAAATGCTCGATGCCCGCCTGATCACAGAGCCGGTATAAGTGGGTATCATAGGAACTGTTCTTCGCCGGTTCCCCGGTGCGCCAGTTGATAAAGACAAGATCGCGCATGACCAGCCGGGAGATTGCCCCCGTTCGCCGGTCGATATATTCCAGTGTTTGCGAGAGCAGCGGAGATTCCTTTTGCCAAGGGCGCTTGTCCTTGATTTCTTTCAGAATTTCATAGGCCCGATCTGTCAGCGGGATGGTACGATAGCTGTGCTGCGTTTTCGGTGGACCCGCACGCCAAAAATGCTGCTTGTGACGATACTCCAAGGTTTTATTGACCGTCAGCGTCCGATTCTGAAAATCTATCGCATCCCACGTCAGTCCGATCATCTCGCCGGTACGCAAGCCGGTTTCAAGGATCAGCGCGTACTGATTGTAGTTGTGGGAACGTTTCGCTGTTTCAAGAAACACACGCTGCTCATCACGGGTGAGGAACTTAATATCGTCTGTCGTACGAACCGGCTTTATAAACCGCACACCGTCCATTGGGTGCTTGGCAATCAGATCATTCATCTTCGCAGCCTTAAACATCGTACCCATCGTGATATAGGTCTGCCGGATGGTAGACCCTGCATAATCCGCATCCATGGAAAGCAGCACTTTTTTGCAGTGCATGGGCTTCACATCGGAAAGGAGCATTTTGCTGATGATGGGCTGGATATTCTGCTTATATCGCTCCCGATAATTTCGCAGGGTATTCGGTGCTAAATCGCCCACAATGTTCTCGATCCAAAATGAAAACCATGCGTCAACCGTCGTGTCTGAGGGACAAAACATATCTTCGTGCTTGTCGGCATATTTCGCCTGCTCGATCCAGTTACGCGCCTCGGGAATCGTCTGGAAATATTTCTCATGTCGTTTTCCTGCTTTGTCTACAAAACGTGCGTGATATAATCCGTCCTTTCTTTGGTAGATACCCTTACCGCATTCTTTGCCTTTTAAGTTTTTGCCCATTGTATACTCCTTTCCCGCAGAGAGAAAAGAGCCTACTGCAACAACATAATTATAGCAGATAGGTTCTTTTCTCTCAAGCTGTTTTTACAAATTATCTTTTGCTGTCAGATCACCAGCTTTTGACTGATGTACTCTTCAAACTCCCGGCGCTTCACCAGCTTTTTCGTCCCGACGAACAAAACGAAGGGGCAGTTGGGCGCTCTCAGCATACTGTCGATCTTGTTGATGCCGATGTTGCTGTATTCTGCCGTTTCTCTGGCGGTCAGTGTCATTTTGAGGTGGATGGGGACGGTGAGAATGTTGTCCATAGAAAATTCTCCTTTCTTGGCGGCTATGTAGACAAATAGAATTCGATTTCGCGGCTGCGAGGGAAATCGTATTGCCGTGCGGCTTTGGCGGTGCGGGAAGGCTTGCAATTCAAGGGCTTTTCGCCCCCAAACTGTCTACACCCGACCGCCGTTTCCGGGCGGATTTCGCCTTCTGCTGGCGGTGAACCTCCTTGGCGCAGGTCGGGCAATATTTTGCCCTCCCGGAGCGGGCGAGAATGCCCGTGCCGCAGACTTCGCAGCGGCGAAGTCTTTTTGGGTTGAGGATGGGTGCGGCAGGCGTTCGATGGGGTCAAGCTTGTGCATCTTCGCCCTCCTTTGCGATGAGCTTTGCGTCCGCTGGGTAGTTCAGCGTGATGAGGGCGGGCTTTCTCTGCCGTTTTTTAAGTATCAGAGAAGAAAAATGTCCCCGCTTTCGAAAAAGCGGGGACATCACGATCTGCGGATATTGGGATTTGATAGAATAGCAAGCACAGCCGCTGTCCGGACACGCAGCGATTTTGGGATAATCCCAAGCCCTTTGCATTTGGCTCGCAGCCTTTTATTCAGGAGGCAGCCGATCATGAATCATTCAGTGGTTGGTGCTTGCTTTCTTCATGAACTCCAGATAAAGACTGTACAACACAGCACAGACGGGTACGCTGAACAGCATCCCTAAGACGCCGAATGCTTCGCCGCCGATTGTAACAGCCATCAGCACAAGCAGTCCGGGAAGCCCAACGGACTTGCCGACCACCTTGGGATAAATCAGATTGCCCTCCACCTGCTGCAAAATGAGCAGAAAGAGAATGAACCACAGAGCCTTGCCGGGTTCTGCCAGCAGGATCAAAAACGCACCAAGACCGCCGCCGATCCATGCGCCGAAAATCGGCACCAGCGCAGTAACGGCCACAAACGCGGAGACCGCACCGGCATACGGGATCCCAAGAATCAGCATTCCAAAGAAGCACAGAACGCCGATGATGACCGCTTCGGTAAGCTGTCCGCTGACAAAATTTGTGAAGGTCTGGTTGGTCAGAGAGGCAATACTCAGAAGCCGCTGTGCCTTCTTTTGCGGAAGGACTGTTACAATGAGTTTTTTCAAATGTGCCGCGACGACTTCCTTCTTTGCAAGCAGATACAGCGCAAAGACAAGTCCCAAGAGAACATCCACCAAAGCCGACAGGACAGAGGTTGCCGCGCCCCACGTCACGGTGAGGATGCCGCTTCCCTCATCGCTGATCAAGGCGGTGACCTTCTCGATCAACAGGTCGGAGTCTATGGCGTATTCGGGCAGGACAATGTTATATTTTGCAGTAAACCGGACAACGCCTGTCCACCACCGCCCGATTTCCTCCACATAGGCCGGAATGTTTTGAATAAACTCGTCGCCGGACTCCCGCAGGCTGGGGATCATCATAAACACCACGGCAAACAGAATCCCAAGAACGAGCACGGTGCTTGCGCTCAGGCACACAGGGCGGGTCAGTTTTTCAGGAGCCCTTCGGCACACCTTGTTCCAGCAGCATTCCAACGGTCGAAGGACTACGTTGATCAAAAACGCAATCGCGCCACCGATCAGAAATGGCGTGAACAGCGCAAGCACCGTGCCGAGAAAACGCAAAACAGCGTCAAGGTTTACCAGTGCCCACGCAAATACAATCAGCAGCACCAATGCGCGGATAATGTAACGAATAATCGCCTTGTCCGGCCATTTGCGTTCCTGCGGCGCGGAATCCTCATTTCTGTTACCGGCTGTGTTTTGCGGTTTCTTCGCCATGTTTCTTCCTTTCCACTATTGTGCACAGGCCCATTCAAATCCGAAAGCACTTTTGCAGGGCTTTATACTCACCCATTGCCAGAATCGTTATGTCATCGGACAATACAGTGTCCGGCGTAACGGAAACATCCGTTTTTCCTGCACGCTTGATGCCGAGGATATTGATGCCGAACTTTCGGCGAACATCCAGTTCTCCAACGCTTTTCCCGACCCACGCCTCTGGCACCTGAACTTCAAAGATGGCGTGCTGCTCGTCGATCTCTATATAGTCAAAAATATGGTCGGCAGTGAATCGAATCGCTGCCCATTTTGCCATCTGCTTTTCGGGATAGACCACGTTATCTGCGCCGTTGCGGAGCAGAAACTTCGCCTGCACGTCGCGTTCGGCGCGGGATACCACGTATTTTGCGCCCAGCTCTTTCAGCAGCGAGGTGGTTTCCAGCGAGTTCTGGAAGTTGCCGCTGATGGTCACAAAACAAACATCAAAATTTCCGATACCGAGCGAACGCAGGAACTCCGCATTGGTGCTGTCACCGATCTGTGCGTTGGTGACAAACGGAAGCACATCGTTGATCCGCTCCTCGTTGGTATCGACTGCCATGACCTGATGCCCCAGTGGAGAGAGCTGCATGGCGATATGCCGCCCAAAGCGGCCTGCTCCAATCAATAAAACATTTTTCATGGGATAGACAACTCCTTTGCTTATCCAATCGTGATGCTTTCCTGCGGCAGCTTTGCGCTGCCGGTTTTCTTGCTGGACACCGCCGCGTAAATGAGCGTAAGCCCGCCAACCCTCCCCAGATACATCAGCGCGATCAATACCGCCTGCGAGGGAATGTGCAGCTGCGGCGTAATACCCAGAGTCAGTCCCACGGTGCCCACCGCCGACGCGGTTTCATATAGGCAGGGGGACAGCGGAAGATTCTCATATACGCTGATAAAGACGGCTCCCCCAAAGAACAGCGCAAGGTACATCGTCAGAATGGTCGCGGCGGTTTTGACGGCACTGCAATCGACTCTGCGACCAAAGAATTGAGCGCTGTCCCGCTGCCGGAAGCTCGCGGCAGCATTGGCAAGCAGAACAGCCAGCGTTGTGGTTTTCACGCCGCCTGCCGTGGAGCCGGGAGAACCGCCGATGAGCATCAGAAGGATCATCACGCCCAGCGATGCGCCGGACATGGCGGGTAGATCGACTGTGTTGAAGCCCGCCGTTCTCGGCGTGACCGATTGGAACAGGGCTGCCTGAACCCGCTCTCTGAGGGGAAGGGCATCAAAGTCCACAAAGAAGAAAAACAGCGCCGGAAAGACGATCAGCGTGAGTGTCGTAACGAGAATGACCTTGCTCTGCATTCGATAACGGTGGAAGTGCAGCTTGTTTTCGCAAATGTCATCCCATGTCAGAAAACCAATGCCGCCGGTTATGATCAGCAGCATGATCGTGATATTGATCACCGGATTTTGGACATAACCGGTAAGGGACGGATACAAGTTGTTGTTCGTTCCCAGAATGTCAAACCCCGCGTTGCAAAAGGCGGAGATGGAGTGAAATACCGCCATCCAGATCCCGCGCCATCCGTAGTCCCGGCAAAACACCGGCAGCATGGCAAGCGCGCCGATCAGTTCGATCAGAAATGTTCCCCGCAGGATGAACCGTGTCAGCCGGACGATCCCTCCGACCCTCGGCGCTGAGATGGCGTCCTGCATGGTGCTGCGCTGCATCAGAGAGATCCTTCGCCCGGACAGCAGCGCAAACGATGCCGCCACGGTGACAACACCAAGCCCGCCTATCTGAATCAGCGTCAGGATCACAGCCTGCCCAAAGACCGACCAATAGCTGCCGGTATCCTGCACCACAAGCCCCGTTACACAAACAGCGGAGGTCGCGGTAAACAGTGCCTCATGAAACGGCGTTACACACCGAGCTGTCGCAGAAATTGGCAGCATCAGCAGCAGTGCGCCCAGCAGGATTACCCCTGCAAAGCCCAATATGATGATTTGAAAAGACGAAAGACGATGCTTTCTGCAAACCATTTCTTCTGACATCATCCTCACTCCTTGTGAATTGCGCGATAGATTTATTGTGCGCAGGCCAAACACACGCCGCATTGCCTGACTGTGACAGAGGACACCCGATGCGCGCTCAGCCCGGAGACCGTGATCTCCAAATTTTGTGCAGTGAAGGAGTCTCCCTTGATGGGGACTCTATTGAGTTGCTCCATGACCCAGCCGCCGACAGAAACACTGTCCGATTCCAGCTTGACATCAAAGAATTCCATAAAATCTTCCAAACTGACGGAGCAGTCCACACGGTAGGTATTCTCGTCCAGCTTTTCAAAATCTTCTTCCACTTCGTCGTGTTCGTCCCAAATTTCACCAACCAGTTCTTCCAAAATATCCTCCATCGTAACAATACCGAGCGTGCCGCCAAAATCGTCTACAACGACGGCGACATGGGACTTCTGATGCTGGAGCATTTTTAGAATGTCGCGGATCTTCGTGTGCTGATAGACGAACAACGGTTCCGTCATGATTGCCGTAATGGGCTGATCCGTCATCTTGCCGTTGATATAGAAGTCCTTCTGATGAAGAACACCGACGATCTGATCGATGGTATCCCGGTAGACCAGCAGACGGGAGAAGCGGGACTGTGTAAAGGCTCTGGCAATTTCCTCGTGGCTCTCGTCGATGTCCACGGCCTCCAATTCGATGCGATGCGTCAGAATTTCCGCCGCCGTCAGGTCGCGGAACTCAAGGGCGTTGCGCAGCAGCTCACCCTCATTTTCGTCAATGCCGCCGTCCTGCTCCACGTCCTCCATGAAAAGGAGCAGTTCCTCGTGGGACATTTTTGCGTCGTCATTTGTCTTGAAGAAGCGAGAAACCAGCTTTTTCCACTGGGAAAAGAGAAAATTCAGCGGGGTCAGCACCCATATCCAGAGCCGGATAAAGGGCGCACTGAACATGGCAAAGCGCTCCGGCGTGTCCTTTGCAACGCTTTTGGGGGTGATCTCGCCAAAGATCAGGACAACGACCGTGACCACAATGGTGGAAACGGTCGCGCCGATGTCGCCGTAAAGTCCGACGAACAGAAGCGTGCCGATGGACGCCACCATGATATTGACGATATTGTTGCCGATCAGGATGGTGGAGATCAGCTTGTCATAATCTTCGGACAGCTTGAGCACCAGCGCTGCCCGCTTGTTTCCGTTGTCCGCCAACACCTTGAGGCGGGTCTTGTTCAGGGATGAAAACGCCGTTTCTGTGGCACTGAAATAGGCGGACATGGCAATGCAGACCACCATTGCGAAAATGCTTCCAAAATAATTCATTTCAAACTCCTTTATGTTCTGTTCGTATTATCGTACCAAGCAAAAAAAGGCACGCCTATACCCGATACCGCAGCAAAGGGCGTAGATATGCCACACATGAACAGAACATATAGGAGCTGTTACCGTTATCGTCGCTACTGTCGTTTTCCACGAAATTCTTCCTCCTTTTTGCTGTGTGCTTATATCATAGCATTTCTCCGGTGTAGATTCGGTAAAGAAACAAGTGCGGCGCAATATCCCCCTGTGAGAAATCTTGAAGCGCTTCTTTTCATGGAGTATAATAAAGATGTTAAAAAGCACCTTTGGAGAGATTGCCATGAAAAGCCGCCAACGACAAAAGGATATTTTATTTTCGCTCATCGTCTTTTTCAGCGCCTTTGCCGTCAATTTGCTGATTCAGAAGCTCTTTACCACGCAGACGCTGGTGCCCATGATCTTTGTGTTCGGCGTATTTTTGATCTCGCTGAAAACGCATGGGTATTGCTATGGCATCACTTCGGCGATCGTCAGTGTGTTTGCGGTGGATTTTGCCTTCACCTATCCCTATTATGTCTTTGGCTTTTTCGTAGAAGAAAGTATCCTATCCGCTGTCATCATGATGGTCGTCGCCGTTTCCACCAGTACGCTGAACATTCGCATCCGCGATCAGGAGAAGCTGCGCTCAGAAAACGAAAAGGAAAGAATGCGCGGCAATCTGCTGCGGGCGATCTCCCATGACCTGCGCACGCCCCTCACCTCCATATACGGGTCATCCTCCACGCTGCTCTCCAAGTATGATGAGCTGCCGAAGGAACAGCAGCTCAAGCTACTGGGAGAGATCCAGGAGGATAGCGAATGGCTCATCCGCATGGTCGAAAATCTCCTGTCCGTCACAAGGATCGACGGTGCAAAGGTCAAGGTCGTGAAGACGCCGACTGTTCTGGATGAACTGATCGACTCGGTTCTCATGAAGTTTTCCAAAAAGCATCCGAACCAGAAGGTCATCACGCAGATACCGGACGAGTTTGTGGATATTCCCATGGACTCGCTTCTCATCGAGCAGGTGCTGCTGAATCTTCTGGAAAACGCCGTGTTCCACGCAAAAGGCATGACGGAACTGATACTTTCCGTTTCCCTTGCGGGGGACAAGGCGGCATTTGAGGTCGCCGACAACGGCTGCGGCATTCCGGAGGATGCGCTTCAAAAGATTTTCAGCGGAAGCTATGAAAAGTCCGCCGCGCCGGTGGACGGGACCCGCCGCAATATGGGGATCGGACTATCTGTGTGCGCTGCCATCGTCAAGGCGCACGGCAGTGACATTACCGCGGAAAACAGGAAGAGCGGCGGTGCGGTATTCCGCTTTGCGCTGGAAAGAGGGGGTGAGGACGATGGGCAATAACAAGTACAAGATCCTGATCGTAGAGGACGAGGCCAATATCCGAAGCTTTATCAAAGCCAATCTGGAAACCAGTGACTATCAGGTGCTCTGCGCGGAGACCTGTGCGCTCGGCATAATGATGTACGCCTCCCATCGTCCGGATCTCATCGTTCTGGATCTCGGCCTGCCGGATCGGGATGGTTTGGACTTGATTCAGAAAGTCCGGGAATCGGACACCGTGCCCATCATTGTGCTCTCCGCCCGCTCCAACGAGCGGGACAAGGTGGAGGCGCTGGATCTGGGGGCGAATGATTATATCACCAAGCCCTTTGGCACGGAGGAATTGCTGGCCCGTATCCGCGCCGTTCTCCGCAGTCATCGGCACAGCGAAGAGGAAGAAAGCTCCCCCGGCGGAAAATTCCACCTTCAGGACCTGCTGATCGACTATGATACGCGGCAGGTCTTTGTTGGCAAAGAGGAGATCGACCTGACTCAGACGGAGTACAACATCATGGCGTTTCTCTCCGTCCATGCGGGGAAGGTGCTGACGTATGCCGCCATCATTCGGGCGGTCTGGGGGTATTCAGACTATGGCAGCGTCAAGAAGCTGCAAGTCAACATGAAGAACATCCGCAAGAAAATGGGCGTGACGCCCGGTGAAAAGCGCTACATCATCAATGAGCTTGGCGTCGGATACCGGATGCTGGCGGAGGATGAGGCATAGCGCTGCCAAAGTTCTGCGCCGCTTGACAGGCGTGGTACAACACAAATGAGCTTTTTCCGTTTCTATACCAAACGGAGAAGGCTCATTTTTTGTCTGGAGGATCAAAAATGAAGAGAACATTCAGCACGGAGCTTGCCTATGTATTCGGCATCGTATTTGTCGCGCTGGGCGTTGTCCTGATGGAAAAGGCCGACTTCGGCGTTTCCATGGTGGTCGCGCCTGCATACCTTCTTTACCGTTGGCTGTCTCCCGTGTGGAGCTTCGTCACCTTCGGCATGGCGGAATACTGCTTGCAGGCTGTGCTGCTGCTCGTCATGTGCCTGCTGCTGCGCTTCCGCGTGTCATATCTCTTCTCCTTTGTCACGGCGGTCGTCTACGGCTTTGTGCTGGACGCTTTCATGCTGCTTGGCGCCGCGCTTCCGGCGGGCAGCGTCTGGCTGCGCGTGATCTACTATGCGCTGGGGATGCTTTTTTGCGCGGCCGGTGTTTCCGCTATGTTCCACACCTATAGCAAGCACATCCGGTGTCCGGACACACGGTCAAAATGCGCGTTTCAGCCCTGCGGGCAGACTGCACATTTCGACTTTTGGGATGCTCCCAAACCCTGCCTGATTTTTGCAAAATCGCCGTGGATCCGGGGAATCGCACGCGAACTTAACGACATCTTTGCAATGACGCTTTTTTGTGATTTTGAAGCCTCTCAGGCCGCCATTTCCACGATGATTTCCTGGATTTTCACACGGAAATTGGCATACAGATTTTTACTGAATGCCATTGCGTAACTGCATTGTTTGCTGTATAATTAAATAGCCAAATAGTCATATCTCGCATAGCAGATCGCGGAATATGACTATTTGCGGGAGATTTTAAATTGTCCTTGCCGGGGGAATGATACCCTGCAAGACTGATAGGAACCGAATTACATGTACAGACGATATGTGAAGCGCATCATTGACGTGATTTTGTCACTGGTCGGTCTGATCCTGGCCTCGTGGCTGTACCTGCTCATCATGATTGCCATCGAGATCGACGATCCCGGCCCGGTGTTTTTCTCACAGAAGCGCGTGGGCATCCACAAAAAATATTTTCAGCTCTATAAATTCCGCAGCATGAAGATGTCCACGCCACACGATATGCCCACGCATCTTCTTGAGAATCCGGAGCAGTACATCACACGGGTGGGGAAATTCCTGCGCAAGACATCTCTGGATGAGATTCCACAGCTCTGGAACATCCTGCGGGGTGATATGAGCGTCATCGGCCCGCGCCCGGCCCTCTGGAATCAGGAGGACCTGCTGGCTGAGCGTGACAAGTACGGTGCCAACGATGTGAAGCCGGGCCTGTCCGGCTGGGCGCAGATCTGCGGCCGGGATGAGCTGGAGATTGCCGACAAGGCGCGTCTGGACGGCGAGTATGTGCAGCGTATGAGCTTCGGCTTTGATTGCCGCTGCTTCTTCGGAACGGCCATTTCCGCATTGCGCGGAGACGGTGTGGTAGAGGGCGGCACCGGGGAGCTGCACAGGATGGAGAACAAGAAATGAAGATTCTGATCGCAACCAACCATTCCTATATGTTCTACCGCTTCCGCAAGGAGCTGGTGGAGGCGTTGATGCAGGAGCACGAGGTCATTCTCAGCACGCCCTTTGTGGGGCATGAGGACGATCTGCAGGCCATGGGGCTGCGCTGCATCGAGACGGATATTGACCGCCGCAGCATCAACCCCTTCAAGGATATGAAGCTGCTGAAGACGTACCGGCAGATGCTGGACGAGCTTCAGCCGGACATGGTCGTTACCTATTCCATCAAGCCCAATATCTATATGGGCACAGCCTGCAAGGCCAAGGGTATCCCATACGTCGCCAACGTGCAGGGACTGGGCACGGCGTTTGAAAAGCCGGTGCTGTCGTCTGTGGTGTCGGTGATGTATCGCAGCGCTCTGCGCAAGGCAAAGACGGCGTTTTTCGAGAATGAGGAGAACGCGCAGTTCTTTCTGAATAAAAAGATCATCTCCCACCGGCAGGTAAGGGTGCTGCCCGGTGCGGGCATCAATCTGGACGAGTATCCCTGCGTTCCCATGGGGGATGACGGCGTGTGCAGTTTCCTGTTTGTGGGGCGCATTATGAAGGAAAAGGGCGTGGACGAGTTTTTCTCTGCGGCCAGAACGCTGAAAGCGGAATTTGGTGAGGAGGTCGCCTTCGATGTGGTGGGCTTTTATGAGGACGCCTACAAAGAGCAGGTGGATCAGCTGGTTGCCGATGGTATCGTGCGTTTTCATGGGTTCCAGACGGATGTGCATCCGTTTTATGAGGCGGCGGACTGTGTGGTGCTGCCGTCCTATCATGAGGGCATGTCCAACGTGCTGCTGGAGGGTGCCGCCACAGGCCGCGCCCTGATCACCAGCGATATCCCCGGCTGCCGTGAAGCAGTGGAGGATGGCGTCAGCGGGTATCTGTGTCCGGCGCAGGATGCAGAGGGCCTGACCCAAGCCATGCGTGATTTCGCGCAGCAATCCTTTGACCGGCAGGTGCAGATGGGGCAGAGTGGCCGCGCACTCGTTGAGCGTAAGTTTGATAAACAGCTTGTGGTGGCAAAGACGCTGGACGGCCTCGGCCTGCCTGCGGCAGTGAGGAGCTGAGCATGCGGCAGCTGATTTTGCTCTATTGGGGCTGCGTCTTTCTGATGTATCTGTCTCAGGTTTATTATCCCACGTCCATGCAGTTGGAGGGCCCCCAGACTGGGCGTTGCCACTTCATGCTGCGCAAGGCGGACGTGTTTATGATCGCTGCGATCGTGTGGATGACATGCTTTTCGTTCCTACGGACAAGCTATAACGATACGGGAACATATATCGCCCACTTTATGGACTCAGAGTCTGTCGCAGACTATTTTGCGAGAAACGGCCTTTTGGACTGGACGGGTAATCCTCTTTCGGAATTGTATCGTGATGCTATGCGCGATATCACGACTAACTATCATATTTACTTCTTTTTCCCAGCATTCCTCAGCAGTTTTGCGGTTGTTAAGCTTTGTAAGAAATACTCTGTCAGCCCTGCGCTTTCACTGCTTGTTTTTTTCTCTATCGGTACATATGTCATGTATATTGCGGCACTAAAGCAATGCTTTGCAATGTTTTTCCTGCTTTTGGCATTGCCGTATGCAATAGACAAGAAATATGTGAGATTTTACCTGCTGGTGTTTGTCGCGGTCCTGTTTCATACCCATGCATTCATGTTTGCAATTGTGCCGCTGCTTTTTGGAAAGCCGTGGGGGAAAGTTACCATTGCATTTTTCGGAGCTGCCCTTTTTGCAATGGCGACTTACGATGCAACCCTTGGTGCGTTTATGGAATATGCGCAGTCTATGGGAGCATTGGTGGCAGAGATCGAGGTGTTTGATAATAACGCCATCAACGTTCTGCGCGTTGCTGTTTACTGGGTGCCTGCGTTGCTCACATTAGTGTTTCGTAAGAGGCTTTTTTCAAACTCAACAAGGGCGGAAAATCTGTTTGCTAACATGAGCCTCATCAGCGCATTTATTTTGATGATCGGCCTGGTTCAGGCGGCAAATCTGTTTGCGCGAATGGCAGCATATTTTGAGATTGCCACGGCGATCACGCTTCCGTGGATGATAAAGAAGCTGTTCACCAAGCGTTCCGCGCAATATGTTACAGCTTGCGCAGCTGTGCTGTATTTCATCTATTTTCTGTACGAATTTGGCGTATCGAAAGGATTTGGCAGCGGATACTCATCTATCACACTGTGGCAGTTTATCACAAGTCTTTTTGGAGGTTAGGGTTATGATGGTCTCGGATGTTCCTCAAATAATTGAATCCTGTGGGTTTTGCCGCGCTGAGAAGGTTAAGAGTCTCCGGGCAATGAAAAGCGGAATGACCAACCGTTCCTATTCGTTCTGCATGGACGATAAGCGATATATTATCCGCATTCCGGGAGAGGGCACGGATCGCCTGATTAACCGCAAACAAGAGCACGCGGTATATAATGCAATTTCATCTCTGGGAATCAGCGAGGACGTTTATTATTTTGATCCAAAAACAGGAATTAAAATTGCGGCCTATTTAACGGATGCCCACGTCTGTGACAGCAGTAACTGGGAAGAAGTTGAGCGTTGTTTATCAGCATTAAAAAGATTCCATGCGCAGAAGCTGCACGTTTCTCATAGCTTCGATCTTTGGGAACGTCTCGCTTTCTATGAGAGCCTTTGGAATGGTGCGCCTTCCGTTTACGCGGATTATGATAAAACGAAGCAGACTGTCCTTAGCTTGAAAAGCTATATTGACGCACAGCCAAAGAGCATCCAGCTCTGTCATATCGATGCTGTTCCGGATAACTCCCTGTTTGTGACCGGAAAGGATGGAAGCGAGGAGATTAAGCTCACCGACTGGGAGTATGCTGGTATGCAGGACCCGCACTTGGACGTCGCAATGTTTATTATCTATGCAATGTACGATAGAGACTCAGCTGAGAAACTGATAGACCTGTATTTCTCTGATGGCTGCGATAAAGCCACCCGCCTGAAGATATATTGCTATATTGCTGTCAGTGGCCTTGTGTGGAGCAACTGGTGCGAGTTCAAGCGTCATTGCGGTGTGGAGTTCGGCGCTTATGCACAGCGACAGTATGATTACGCGAGAGAGTATACCAAAATCTTTTTCAAGGAATACAGAGAGGCATTTGGCAGAGATTATGTTTGAACATATTGTAGAACGTGCAATCATTATGGCTGCGGGCATCGGCCAGCGGCTGCGCCCTGTGACCCTGACGACTCCCAAACCGTTGGTCACAGTAAATGGCGTGTGCATGATCGATACGATCATCGCGGCGCTTCACGAGAATGAAATCCACGAGATTTATGTCGTGGTCGGATACCTAAAAGAGCAATTCTATGAATGGGCGAAGAAGTACAACGGCATTACGCTGATAGAAAATCCATGGTACGCGGAGTGCAATAACATCGCGTCCCTCTATGTCGCGCGTGAATACCTGAACAACGCGATTATTTTGGACGGCGATCAGATCATCCGCAACCCGGCGATCCTTCACCGGGAATTTACCCGCTCCGGGTATAGCTGCGCCTGGACAGACAGAGCTACAAACGAATGGCTGTTGACGGTTAAAAATGGGATCGTGACAAAATGCAGCCACACAGGCGGCAATCACGGCTGGCAGCTCTTCAGTGTGTCACGCTGGACAGCAGAAGATGGGCAGCGACTCAGAAAGCACTTGGAACTGGAATTTGTGCAAAACGAAAATCGGAGCATTTACTGGGATGATGTTGCAATGTTTTGCCACCCTGATGAGTACCAGTTCGGCGTTTACCCCATTTCAGCGGAAGATCTGCGCGAAATTGACAGCTTCACAGAGCTTTGCGAGGCGGATTCATCATATAGAGGAAGGGTTAATTGAGATATGAAGAAAAACACACTGAAAAAAGAGCTTGACTGGGTATCTATGCTGGTGCCGCTGGCAATCGTACTGACGGTATGTGCGCTGTTTATGATTTTTCCGGAAGGCTCCAAGCTCGTCCTTAGCGTGGTGCGCGGCTTTCTGGGGGATGACTTTGGCCTCTACTATGCACTGCTCGGCGTTGGCATCGTAGGCTGTACGCTTTACATAGCCTTTTCCAAATTCGGCAAGATCAAGCTTGGCGACTGTGAGAAGCCGCAATATCGCTCTTTTCAGTGGGGCACTATGATTTTTACATCCACCATGGCTGCGGATATTCTGTTTTATTCGCTGTGCGAGTGGGCGCTGTATGCCAATGAATCGCAGGTGGAAATGATGGGCGGCATGCAGAAATGGGCGTCCACTTACCCGCTTTTCCACTGGGGACCTATCGCGTGGGGCTTTTATATCGTGCTCGCGGTTGCATTCGGCTTTATGATCCATATCCGCGGCCGTGATAAGCAGAAATTCTCTGAAGCCTGCCGCCCCCTGCTGGGAAGCCGGGTAGATGGAGTTTTGGGGCGTGTGATCGACCTGACTGCGATTTTTGCGCTGATTGCGGGCACAGCGACGACGTTTTCTCTCGCAACGCCGCTGCTTTCCAGAGCAATCAGCCATGTGTTTGGCCTGCAGGACAGCATCGGGTTAACGATAGCAATCCTTTTGATGATCGCGGCAGTCTACACCTTTACGGTCTGGTTCGGCATGAAAGGAATCGCGAAGCTCGCCGCCATTTGCAGTTATTGCTTTTTTGCACTGCTTGCATACGTTCTGTTTGGAGGCGGTGAAACCCGGTATATTCTTGAAACAGGTTTTTCTGCCATAGGCAATCTTGTCCAGAATTTTATCGGCCTGTCAACATGGATGGATCCGTTGCGGGAAACGAGTTTCCCGCAAAATTGGACGATCTATTACTGGGCATATTGGATGGTCTGGTGCGTTGCGACACCGGGCGTGATCAGCAAGGGACGCACGATCCGCAATACCATTCTCGGCGGCTACGGCTGGGGGCTTGCAGGGACGTTTACCTCGTTCATTATCCTTGGAAATTACGGCCTTGCGCAGCAGCTTAAACACGGCCTTGATATTACGGGCTTTGTCGCAGCGGGCGGGGACTATTCCGAGGCAATTATGAAGATCTTTGATACGCTTCCGCTAACGGAGGTCGGCCTGATTCTGCTGGCGGTTACAATGATTGCCTTCTACTCCACCACGTTTGATGCGCTGACAATGGTTGTTTCGAGCTATTCGTACAAGAGGTTGAAGCCGGAGCAAGAGCCGGATAAAAGAGTCCGCACCTTCTGGGCTGTGGTATTCATTCTTCTGCCTATAGCGTTGATATTCTCTGAGAATTCCATGCACAGTCTGCAATCTGTATCAATCATCGCGGCATTTCCCATTGGAATTATCATCCTCATTATCGTAGCGAGCTTCTTCAGGGATGCGTCCGGCTACTTACAGGAGAGAAAGGACACACAGGCATGAAGCAAATACCAGATCAGCTCCAGCGGCAGATTTGGGCAACCGAGCAGGAGATATTGGATGTGATCCATCAGGTCTGTACGGAGTATGGGCTGCGGTATTCTCTGGCGTATGGTACGTTGATTGGCGCTGTGCGGCATAAGGGCTTTATCCCGTGGGACGATGATATTGACTTGATGATGCCGCGGGAGGACTATGAAAAGCTTCTTGCCATCTGGAATGAAGCCGCACCAAAGGGGTATATTCTGCAAAACACACGAACAGATCCAGATTTCACACAAAATTTCACCAAAATCAGGAAGGATCATACAACGTTTTTGCAGGGCGAATCTGAGCGGGAAAAGCACTATCACAAAGGGATATTCGTTGATATTTTTCCCGGCGATCGAGTTGCCCCCAGCAAGTTGGGGAAAACCGTTCAGTACATTGCCTGCGCTGTGAACCTGCTGTACAGCCGAGGGCATACAAGTGGTTCCGGCGGATTGATTGGAAAAGTCGAAAATATCTTACTCAGGGCGCCAAAGAAAAAATACGCCACAAGACGCGAACGTGCTGAAAAATCAATTCGCAGATGGAACGGCAATGCGACCCTGCAATATGTATTTCCAAACACCATCGGGTGCAGCCGCAAACTTTATCCTGCAAATTTGTTTGAAAACCTGAAAGCGATGGAGTTTAACGGAAAACAATATATGTGTGCTGCGGATCCAGATACGATGCTGCGTATAGAGTATGGCGATTATATGCAGCTTCCGCCGGAGGAAGAGCGGGTATGGAAGCATCATCCGATCTTGATTGATTTCGAACACAATTATGAGGAGCTTATGCAAGGATAAGAGGCAAAGGTATGGATAAACCGATCCGAGTGCTGCATGTTATCGGTATTATGAATCGCGGTGGAGCGGAGACAATGATTATGAATCTCTACCGTCATATTGACCGCAGTAAGGTGCAGTTTGACTTTGTGGAAAACAGCAGCGAACCGGCTATATTCGATGAGGAAATTATCAGCCTTGGCGGAAGAATTTATCGGTGCCCGCATTACAATGGGAAAAATCACTTTACCTATGTCAAGTGGTGGAATGAGTTTTTCCAAGCGCATTCAAAAGAATATCCTATTGTGCATGGGCATTTAGGGAGTACGGCTGCGATTTATCTGGCGATTGCGAAGAAATATGGGGTATATACCATCGCGCATAGCCACAATACAAATGCGAATAGGTCATTGCAACAAGTTGCCTATGCTGTTTATTCCTTTCCAACGCGATTTGTCGCAGACCACTTTTTTGCCTGTTCAGCAGAGGCCGCGCGCGACCGCTTCGGGAGAAAGATTTCAGAGAATCATCAATTGTGCCAGGTGCTAAAAAACGCCATTGACTTGCAGCAGTTTTTCATTTCGGCATCAAATAGAGAATATATCCGCAAAAAATATGCTATTGACAAAGATGCATTTGTAATAGGCCATATTGGAAGATTTGCAGAGCAAAAAAATCACCGCTTTTTGATTGAGGTGTTTGAACAAATCGTTCGAGACTTTCCAAATGCTGTGTTGTTGCTGGTTGGAGATGGAGAACTCCGCAGTAAAATTGAGAATATGGTTTTCGAGCATAACCTGACTCAAAACGTGATATTCGCCGGTGTTCAAACCAATGTGCAGGAGTTCTATCAAGCTATGGATGTTTTTGCCTTTCCGTCATTGTATGAAGGATTGGGCATTGTCTTGATTGAAGCGCAAGCGTCAGGCCTTCCGTGCTGTGTTTCTGATTCGGTATCTCAAGAAGCGATACTAACAAAATTGATACAGCAACGTCCGCTTAGAGATGGAGCCTTGGCGTGGGCTAAATGGATTCTTTCTCGCAAAAATGAACCTCACCTAGATACAACGGCAGAAATTCAACAGGCTGGCTATGATATCAGAACCACTACATTATGGCTACAACATTTTTATGAGGACGCAGCGAAAAAACATGGATAACGTGACTACTATCCTTACGATTTTTACCCCCGCCTACAATCGCGCCCATACGCTGCCGCGCACCTATGAGAGCCTTTGCCGCCAAAGCTGCAAGGCCTTCATCTGGCTCATTGTGGACGATGGTTCCACGGATAACACAGCCGCGTTGGTGCAGCAGTGGCAGAGCCGCGATAACGGGTTTGAGATTCAGTACATCTACAAGGAAAATGGCGGTATGCATACAGCTCACAATGCTGCCTACGCCAATATTCATACCGAACTGAACACCTGCATTGACTCGGACGATATGCTGGCAGACGGCGCGGTGGAGAAGATCCTGAGCAAATGGGCGGAGGTCAAAGATAAGGGCTATGCCGGTCTTGTCGGGCTTGACGCTGATTTCACCGGGAATGTTATTGGAAAAGGCTTTCCGGTCAATATGACGGAGACAACCATTTCCGGTTACTACGCTGCCGGGGGGGCGGGCGACAAAAAGCTGGTCTACCGCACGGATGTGATCAACGCTTACCCGGAGTACCCTGTGTTCGAGGGTGAGAAGTATGTCAGCTTGTCTTACAAATATCTCCTGATCGATCAGAATTATAAGCTGGCTGTGCTGGACGATATCCTGTGCAACGTGGAGTATCAGCCGGACGGCTCCAGCAATAATATGTTCCGGCAGTACCTGAAAAATCCGAAGGGGTTTGCCTTCTGGCGGACGGTCAAGATGCAGTACCCGGAGTCCTTCAAGCGGCTGGTTATGGACTGCATCCACTACTGCTCCAGCAGCCAGCTCGCCGGAAACCGGCACTACATCAAGGAATCCCCCCGCAAGCTGCTAACAGTGCTGTGTACACCGGCAGGATGGGCGCTGACGGGGTATATCAGGAGAAAGGCGGGATGAAACACACCCTTCTCATCTTCTCCCAAGCCATGGAACTTGGCGGAGTGGAGCGCAGTTTGCTGGGACTGCTGGACTCCATCGACTATGACCACTATGACGTGGACCTTTTTCTGATGCGGCACAGCGGCGAATTGATGCCGTACCTGAATCCGAAGGCGAATCTTCTTCCGGAAATTCCGCAATATGCATCGCTGGCGGTCCCCATGGCATCGCTGCTCAAAAGCGGCCAGATCGGCGTTCTCTGCGGGCGGCTGAAAGGGAAGCTTGCAGCCAAGCGCTTCGACAAGCGGCATCCCGGCGGCAGGCCCTCTGTTACCGCGCTGACCTACAGCCACAAGTACACGCTATCTGCCATGCCGCAGATTTCCGATAAGACCTATGACCTTGCGATCAGCTTTCTGACGCCGCATTATTTCGCGCGGGAGCGGGTCAAGGCAAAAAAATATGCGGCGTGGATTCATACGGATTATACTGCCCTGTCGTTTGATCGGTCGGCGGAGCTTGCCATGTGGAGCGGATACGACGCGATTTGCGGCGTGTCGGAGCAGGCTTCCCGGAGCTTTCAGACGGTCTTTCCGGAGCTTTCGGACAAGGTTCAGACCACCGAAAACATCCTGCCGAAGGAATTGACCGCTAAGCAGGCAGAGCGGCCGCAGACTGATATGCCCTCCGATGGCGCGGTTAAGATTCTTTCTGTTGGCCGTTTCTGTGACGCAAAAAACTTTGACAACGTGCCGGATATCTGCCGCCGCCTGATGGAGAACGCTCTGGATGTCAAATGGTATCTCATTGGTTACGGCGGAGAGGAGCCGCTGATCCGGCAGAGGATCGCCGAGGCCGGGATGCAGGAGCGCGTCATTATTCTCGGCAAGAAGGACAACCCCTATCCCTATATGCGGGCCTGCGACCTGTATGTGCAGCCTTCCCGCTACGAGGGCAAGGCCGTCACTGTGCGGGAGGCGCAGCTTCTCGGCAAGCCTGTGGTCATCACAAACTATGCCACCTCCGCCAGCCAGTTGGAGGACGGCGTGGACGGTGTGATCGTCCCGATGGACAACGCAGGCTGCGCTGCCGGTATCGCGGCTCTGCTGCGTGACCCGGCGCGGATGCAGCAGCTTTCAGAAAACTGTGTCAAGCGAGACTATATGAACAGCGCGGAGGTTGAGAAAATTTACGCGCTGATGGAGGACTGACCCATGATCCCGAAGATCATCCACTACTGCTGGTTCGGCCGGGGCGAAAAGCCGGAGCTGGCGAAAAAATGCATTGCCAGCTGGCGCAAATTCTGCCCGGATTTCGAGATCCGCGAGTGGAACGAGGACAACTGCGATTATCTTGCCATGCCCTTCATGGCTGAGGCGTATGCTGCCAAGAAGTACGCGTTTGTGTCAGACGTCATGCGGCTTCTGGTGCTGGAGCAGTACGGCGGTGTGTATTTTGACACTGACGTAGAGGCCGTGCGGGATATCGCGCCGCTGATGGATGACGAGGGCTTTATCGGATTTGAAAATGAGCAATTTGTCGCATCGGGGCTGACCATTGCATCTGTGCCGCATCATCCGGTTGTGCAGGCGATGATTGAGGAGTATCGGAAGCTGCATTTCACAAATGCAGACGGTACAACGAATGCGGTTGGCTGCCCGCATCTGAACACAGATGTTATGGAACGCTTCGGCCTTGTCCGAAATGGGCAGGAACAAACCGTAGCCGGTATCCATGTCTACCCGGCGGACTTTTTCAACCCGCTGGATAGCGTGACAGGGAAGCTGACCAAAACGGAGAATACATACTCCATACACTGGTACTCTATGAGTTGGTTGCCATGGTATAAACAGATTAAGGTCAAAATTGGGAGGATATACAGAAGAATGAAGAGGGCGATTAGAGGATGAAAAGAGCAACAGCATTTACGGTTCTGTTATTGGCACTTTTGACATTCGGATGTTTGGGGTGTGTACTGACTTTGACAGATTACTTTGCACCAGCATTTTCGCAATCTGAAGGTAGCGCTGTATTAAATATTGAAACGTATATTGATGGACAGAACCAACCCACACACCCGGCAGTTATTGATATGAAGCGTGAGTGGAATGGATACAGATATTGGATGTCTTATTCTCCTTATCCCAACGCTGATGGTGCAGAGGAAAATCCGTGCATCGGAGTATCGAATGACATGATTCACTGGACAACGCCGGACGGATTGTACAACCCCATTGCATTCAATGAAGAAACGGCCTGCGATGAATTGAAGGATCCGCATATCGTATACAACAATGATTTGAACAGAATGGAAATCTGGTATCTGGGACGAACCGATTCCACCATTAAAAGCGGCGGAACACTGCTTTTGTTCCGCAAAGTTTCTTCAGATGGAGTGCATTGGAGCGAATATGAAATTATGCGGGATTTGGTGGGCTACCTATCTCCGAGTATTGTTTATAGCGAAGGCAAGTATAAACTGTGGGCAATTGAACCATCTACCTCAGGAAGAGAAGGTGCATTGGCCTATTCGGAAAGCACAGATGGTGATACATGGACCCCGTTCGAAAAATGCACTTTCGGAGGCTATTATGGAATAGAAAAGATTTGGCACGGAGCTGTTTCACTTGACGATACATATCGATTTGCATTTATAGAGGATTCAGGGAAAAGCAATACCATTTTGTATACTGAAAGCCATGATGGAATCACTTGGGAAAGTCCAGTGCCTATTGTCCGGAAGGAGAATTTCTGGAAAGCGTTCTACCGCCCATGCATTCTTTATAGCGATAGCAGATTATATTGCATATATGGAGTCATCACGCAAGATAATGAATGGTATCTCTCTATGAGCATGGGAGACTCTGTCGATAACCTTCATGGAATTTCTACGCAGGATATTGGCAATTCAAAAGTGAATATGACAATTTCGGAAAAGCACACTCTTTCCAATTTGACAAAGAATGTGTACCACTTTGTCCAGTCCATTTGCAGGCCGGAATTATTACTGATTTGTGCTGCCGTGGCAATACTTTTGCTGATAGTTAGAAAGTGTTCTTTTATTTTGCTGTGGGGTGGGTCTTGGCTTCTTGGTGTTTTGAGGTTTTACAGCCAAATGAGAGGGATTCCCCTGTCAGAAAAGTTCTGGTTGCTTTTCTCGGTGGGTGCAATCAATGCTGTTTGCTCTCTAGCAATACAGCAAGTGATCAACTGGCTTGATGTCAGGAGAGAAAGGGCGAGATAAGTCATATGCCGAAAGTCAGTATTATCGTTCCGGTTTACAATGCCGAAAAATATTTGCAGGAGTGTGTGGAGAGCGTGCTGTGCCAAACACTCTCTGATATTGAACTGATTCTGGTGGATGATGGTTCTACCGACAGCAGCCCAGCGCTCTGTGATCAGTACGCAGTGCAGGATTACCGGGTGAAGGTGATCCACAAGCCCAATGGCCGGGCTGCGTCTGCGCGGAACGCGGGACTTCGTGCTGCATCCGGGGAATATGTCGCCTTTGTTGACGCGGATGACTGGATATCCCCGGATATGTATGAAAAAATGCTGCAAACCAATGCGGATGTGACACTATGCGATTATGTCCGCTTTCAGGGAGAAAAGCAGTTTCCGTTTACTCAGCCCAATGTAGCGGCGGGCTTCTATAATAAGGCCCAGATCCGAGAGATAATATATCCGCATCTGGTCATGGATGGGATCGAGTATCCCATTACGATTTCAAACTGGGCGTTGCTCATTCGGCGGGAGGTTATTGTAAAAAATCGCCTGTCATATCGTGAGGATATCCGTATCAGTGAGGATGCACCGTTTGGCTCTGAGGTGCTGTATTGCGCGGACAGCTTTGCCTACTTGAAAGGAGACCAGCTTTATCACTACCGTATGACGGAAGGCTCTGCCTCCAGAACCTATCAGCCGTGGTGGTGGGACAGCAGTCTAAAAATCAACGAGGAGACAGAAAATTTCTTCACCAAATGCGCAGATTATGATTTCACCCAGCAGATCAAGTCCAACATGTTCTATCTGGCGCGGGCTGAGATTTATTACATTATGGCAAATTCCAAGCTGTCGCGGGAAGAACAGAACAACAAGATCAGAGCGGTCATGAACCATCCCCGTGTGATACGGATGATGAAGGACTTTGACGTCAGTCCATATCCGATTCAGTTTAAACTGCTTTATTGGTCGATTCGGTACCGGTCTGTGGCGTTGAGAAGGGTGGTTGGGTACTGTTCAAGCATAACCACTCTGCTCAGACGGATTCATTAGATTGTTGAAAGGAGGAATACGAAATGGAAGCACAGCCTCTTATCACGGTAATAGTTCCCGTATACAATGTTGAAAAGTACTTGCGGAGGTGTCTGGACAGTATTATTGGGCAGACGTATCAGAATCTGGAGATTCTGTGTATTGATGACGGAAGTATTGATAACTCCGGTGAAATCTGCGAACAGTATGCTGCACGGGACGCGCGCATAAAAGTAATTCATCAAGAGAATCAAGGGCTGAGTACCGCGCGCAACAGAGGCTTAGATGCAGCAGAAGGAGAGTATATTGCATTCGTTGACAGCGATGACTATATTCTGGAGGACATGTATAAAAAGATGTTGGCCAAACTTCTGGATTACAATGTCGATCTCTGTGTGTGTCAGTGGCAATATGAGTTTTCCGATGGCAGACAGGTGGTCAAAAAGCAGAATATAGACCCGGCAATCTATGGTCGTAAAACCTCTTTGGAGTTTGCTCGCTTCCTTTACAGGGGCAACTATGAAAACGGTGCGGTTGTCGCCGCATGGAACAAGCTCTACCGCAGGGCACTCCTTGACACAACCCGCTTTGAGGGGAGAATCCACGAGGATGAAGCCTTTAGCGGAAGAATTATGGCAAAGAACGTCTCAGTGTATGTTATGGAAGAACAATTCTATGTATATGCGCAGAACGGGGATTCTCTGACCAACAAACCATTCTCTGCCAATAAGTTTTTCTTCTTGGACGCACTGGCTGAACGAAGAGAACTCTTCAAGAGCGATGCGTTCATTCGTCAGGAGACGGAACAGCTATATTGCAACATGTACATCGAATACTGCCTGAGAGCGAGAAAAGCAGGTGTGACGATTACGCATCCGGAAAAGTATCGTCAAATATTCCGGCAAATGTGCTCCAGCTTGCGCAGAGACGGCAAAGCCGGTATAAAGTTTAGGCTTCGGATGATGCTGTTTTCTTTCTCGCCAAGCCTGTACAGGCATATTACCAGGCAATAACTGAGGTAACTTATGGAGATTAGTGTTATTGTTCCTGTTTACAACAAGGAGAAGTATATCAGTAGGATACTTGGCGATATATCTAATCAATCTTTTGAGGACTTTGAATGTATCATTGTTGATGATGGTTCAGCGGACTCATCCGGCGAGATTTGCGATGAGTTTGCCGCGAAGGATGAGCGTTTTTGTGTGATGCATATTCCCAATGGAGGAGTATCCCATGCACGCAATATAGGTCTTGAGAAAGCGAGCGGGAAATACATCACGTTTGTTGATGCAGATGACCACATTGAGCCGGATTATTTGCAGCGACTATATACAGATATTGCCTTAAGTCATGCGGATATTGTGATTGCGGGGCCGCTCAAGGTCTGGAAAGACAATCGTCAACCTGTTGCGCCTAAAATACCTTATCAGGGATTACAGCGCATGGATGCGCTATTGCCAGACTTTGCGGAGGTGCAAAAGACCACTGGGATTTACGGCTTCTGTTGGGGGAAGATGATGTCCCGAGAATTATTATCTGATGTTCGCTTCTCAGAATGGCTTCGATTGGCGGAGGACTTTGAGTTCTATCTTCGTCTTTATCCCAAAGTCAAAACCATTTATTTTGAAACATCCTGTAAGTATTATTACCTTCAGGAAGCAGATAACTCATCGGCGATCATTGATAGTGGGAAGATTGATTACGTTGCACAGCTAAAAATCAACCTATCCTACAGAAAATTTCTTCAGGACACCGGATACTATGACGGAGACAATCGAAAAAATGTGGACGCTTTGGTGGCCAACTACGCTTTCTTTAGCATTTTTCATTGCGTGCGAGAAGAGATACCGGAAAGGGTAAAAGCTGTCCATGACCTACTAATGGAAAGCAAAGTTCTCGCTAAGGCTGGGGGCTTTTTCAAATCGGGTATTCTTTTTTGCGTCCGCCATGATCTTGGTAATCAGGCGAACGTGATGATGCGAACCTATGATGTTTTGCGAGGACTGAAAAGGAGACTGTGATATGCCGTATTTTACGGTTTTTACTCCAACATTTAATCGAGCATACATATTGCCCCAGCTTTATCATTCACTTTGTGAGCAGTCCTGCAAGGATTTCGAGTGGCTCATTGTCGATGATGGCTCCAGTGATCAAACGGGCGAGCTGATCGCGCGGTGGAAAGAACGCGAAAACGGATTTGTAATTCGCTGCTATCAGATTCCCAACGGAGGGAAGCCCCGCGCCATAAATTTCGGCATCACAAAAGCAAGTGGAAAATTTTTCTTTATGGTAGATTCTGATGACCACTTGACCGTTGATGCAATAGAAAAAATGCGTGTATGGTGTAAAGAGATCGAAACAGCTCCTGAGTTCATTGGAGTAGGAGCGGTCAGAGGATATCCAGACGGAAGATACCTGAAAGGGACTCCGCCCCGTACCAATCAGCACGGTTATGTAGATGCCACGAATCTTGAACGGAGCAAATACGATCTCGATGCAGATATGTGCGAAGCATACAAGACTTCGATGTTCCGACAGTTTCCAATGGCCGAGTGGCCCGGCGAAAAATTCGCTCCGGAGCAAATTGCATTAAATGAAATTGCACTGAACGGATATAAGCTTCGCTGGCACAAAGATATCATATATGTGTGTGACTATTTGGAAGATGGACTTACCAAGGGCTGGAAATCCCTTGTAAAGAAAAACCCAATGGGTTATGCAATGATGTATAACCATATGCTGAAATACCCGGATTTGAGTGTACAGCAACGGTTCAGTGCAGCCTGTCAGCATGTCGCATTATCAATTCTGGGAAAACATCCGGAGTATATATGGAAAAGCAATCGCTTACTGTATACGATTCCGGCGATCCCCATTGGGGTTGTATTATCGTTCCGGCGGAAGCGTCAACTCATGGAGAGTGAAACATGATCAGTGTAATCATTCCCATTTACAATGCTGCGCCCTACCTGCCGGAGATGCTGCAATCACTTCTTGAACAGACAGAGCGTGATCTTGAGATATTATTGATCAATGATGGCAGCACGGATTCTTCTGCTGATATCTGTAAGGCGGCGGCACAGGAGGACGTAAGAATCCGCTATGTCTTCCAGCAGAATGCCGGAGTATCCGCAGCTCGAAACCACGCATTGACTCTAGCCAAGGGCGAATACATCGCTTTTCTGGACGCAGATGACAGGATTGATCCGAATTATTTTGAGCAGCTTTTCTTGGCATGCCGCGGTGTAGATATTTCTGTCTGCGACATCTCTGTTGAAACAAGAGATGGTAAACAGCAGGCTGTTTTTTCTGCGGGAAATCAAAGCTTTTCTGCACCGGATGCGATGAATCTATTACTGACAAGAAAAGGTATTAACTCTGGTCCATGTGGAAAGCTGTTTCGCCGCGAAACCATAGCAGACTTGAAATTCCCGCCGCTAAAAGCATATGAGGACATCCTGTTTGTCCGCGATGCTTTTGCGCGTGCAGAAAATGTGACCTCAACTTCAAAAACCGCATATCACTACTACCAAAATGCCGGAAGCGCGATGGCTCAACAGAAGAAAGCTCCGTCTCAAGATATTATTTTTGCAACTGCCGACCTGCTGGAGTACATAGTGCAGCACACGGAACTGAATCCGATGTGCTTTTATATCACAATGTCGCATCTCTATCAATATGTGCTGGGACTTGATCGCAACGATCTGTTGGGACAGCAATTCAGACACGAGGTTAGACGTTTGTACCGCAAGCACTGGACGGATATCGCTTTCTGCAAAGCATTTCCGTGGAAAGAAAAAATTTTGTATCTGCTGTTTACCTTTGGATTGAGATAACTAGAGAATCAGGCTGGGTAATGAAATGAAAAATGTTTTTTTATATGCTCACGGCGGAAGCGGAAACCATGGCTGTGAAGCGATTGTTCGTTCAACATTAGGTATTCTTCAATGTAAAGATAGGTCTAATTGCACCTTGATATCAAAAGTTCCCGAAGAAGACGCAAAGTATGGTATCGACCAGCTGTGTACTATTATTCAGGAGCAGGAACCTTATTCGCGCTTAACCTTGGATTTTGCAAAGGCTTACCTGCATCTCAAGATAACGCATGACTATGTTCTGCTGGACAAGTTGTATTACAAAAAAGCTTTTGATCATATCCGCGCCGGAGATATTGCACTTTCCATTGGCGGAGATAATTACTGCTATGCCGATGTGAAGCGCTATACGATGATGCACGATATGCTGCTTCAACGCGGTGCAAAAACAGTGCTGTGGGGATGCTCGGTTGAGCCATCCCTTCTGGAGGAGCCGCCTATTGCGGAGGATCTTGCGCGGTATAGCTTGATTACCGCGAGAGAGAGCATTTCTTATGAAGCTCTGCGGCGTGTCAATCCGCATACTGTACTTGTGGCAGATCCAGCATTTACTCTGGAATGCTGCGTACCCGCACTGCCGGATGGATTTTCCGACGGCAACATGGTTGGCATCAATCTCAGCCCGATGATCATGGAGAAAGAGTCCCTGACTGGTATGGCGATGGAGAACTACCAGAAACTGATTGAATACATCCTTGAAAAGACGGATATGGGAGTTGCGTTAATTCCGCATGTGGTGTGGGATTTCAGTGATGACAGAATTCCTTTGCGAGAGCTTTATCGGAAATATCAGAGGACCGGACGAGTGGTTATGATAGAGGACCATAACTGCATGAAACTGAAGGGAATCATCTCGCGCTGCCGCTTTTTCATCGGTGCGCGGACCCATGCGACCATAGCGGCATATTCTACGGGCGTTCCGACTTTGGTGGTCGGTTACTCCGTCAAGGCGCGCGGCATTGCCCGCGATCTGTTTGGAACGGAAGAAGGCTACGTCCTGCCGGTGCAGCAGCTGAAGGAAAGCAATGAACTGACGCGGGCATTTATAAAGCTGTATGAAAAGCGCGAAAGCATCCAGGCACATTTGAGGACAACACTTCCTGCGTACATTGCCCGCGCGGATGATGCGCGCAGAGCGCTGGAGGAACCAATAAAAAAATAGTACAGATCCTTATCAGAAAACCGACGAGGTAAATATGTCACGACTGGAAAATTCTGCAAAAAATATTGTGTTTTCTTTTGGAAATACAATTCTTGCCTCAATACTAGGCTTTATCTCAAGAACAGTTTTTATTCATATATTAGGGACGGACTACTTAGGATTGGCTGGGCTGCTTGGGAATGTCCTGGGCTTTTTATCCATCAGTGAGCTAGGTATTGCCACCGCAATTGGCTTTAGTCTCTATAAGCCGCTGGCGGAAAAGGACTATAAGGTTGTCAGTTCCTTGATGTCTTTATATAGAAAAGCGTATTCAATAGTTGGAACGATTGTGCTGATATCGGGAATTCTGCTTTTCTTCTTTTTGGATTTCTTCATCCCCGTTGATCAACAACCAGCAGGAACTGATTTCGCGTACTTTGCTTTTCTTGCCAACACGGTTGTCAGTTACTTCCTAGCCTATAAGACAACCCTCATATCTTCGGATAATCAAGCGTTCCGTCTTGTTCCGATTAATATGGCGGTTAACACGGCACAAACCGTTTTGCAGATTCTTGTGCTTGCCTTAACTCGTAATTATGTGGTTTACCTGAGCGTACAAATTGTTTGCTCAATTATTTTAATGGCACTTCAAAACATCTATATAACCGGAAAATATAGTGAAGTTGATTTTTCTTCTAAGGACAAGCTGCCGAGTGAAAAAACAGCAGAAATAAAGAGAAATGTCTCTGGCCTGATTATTGCGAAAATTGGCGACTACTTGGTAAATTCAACTGACAATCTGATTATTACGAAACTTGTAAGCCTTGCGGCTACAGGAATTTATTCAAATTATCTGTTGATTCGGAACATGATCAATGGCTTTATTGCCACATTGTTTAATGGAATAACTGCAAGCATGGGAAATGTTGTTGCGGTTGAAAACGATGAGAAGAAACTGGAAATATTTGATACGGTTTTTTTCTGCGCATTCTTAATTTACAGCATAGAAGCTACGTGCTTTATGAGCCTTTACAATCTGTTTATTGGAGATATCTGGATAGGGAGAAACTATACTTTTAGTGCGGGGACGGTTGCGGTAATTGTTTTAAATAATTATCTGACGGGTCTGAGAATCCCTCTTATTACGATGAAGGGCGCTGCTGGAAAATATCTGGAGGACACGTGGATTCCGTTCGGATTCGCTATAGTAAATTTAGTCGCGTCTATTTTGCTGGCGAAACCATTTGGAGTGGCAGGCGTATTTCTTGGAACTATTATTGGAAGTCTATGTACTGCGGATTGGTACAGACCATTTGTAATCTATCGAACGGTATTCCATGCTCCTGTAAAAAAGTATTTTAGAAAATATATGGTGTACCTGCTCCTTGGCATTGGATACATCGCTCTTACCTATTGGCTGAATGCACAAATTCACCTTTCAAACGCATACTTATTATTCCTTGTTAGAGGGATAGTGTCAGTAAGTGTTCCCATCTTACTGAGTTGTGCCTTGTTTTATAGGACAACAGAGTTCGACGCAATCAAGACTTTGACCATCCGTCTAGTTAGAGGGACGGCGGCAAGGCTTCATTCAAGAAGAGAGGATAGCAATGGATAGTTTAGCTAGTATAATTGTTCCGTGTTATAATGGAGAAAAGTTCGTCGATAGGTGCTTTGATTCAATTCTCAAGCAAAAGTACGCTCACATGGAAGTTATTGTCGTGAATGATGGATCAACTGATCAGAGTGAACAACGCGTACTTGCATGGAATGACAGATTCAGAAACGCAGGAATACAGCTCGTTTACGTTTCTCAAGAGAACAAAGGTCCCGGGGGAGCGATTAATACTGGATTGAAGCATGTGACGGGAGAATATTTGTGTCTGATAGATATCGACGATGAATTGCTCGAATCTGCGGTTTCTACAAGGGTTGCTTTTTTAAAATCGCATCCGGATATAGATGTTGTTCGCTCAAATGGCTGGTATAATCGAAAAAGCGGAAAGAGCCTTTTTATATATGATGAAAAAGAGAAACGTATAGATGATGTTTTTTCTGCGCTGGTTGGAGGAGAAACAAATAACTGGGCAGGAAGTTATATGGTCAGGACATCTGCACTGTTTGATTTTTACCCGGATCGAGAAATCTACCAGTCTCGCTTTGGACAGAATCTACAGTTCCTGATGCCGCTAACCTACAAGAAAAAGTGCGGCTATATAGATGAGCCGCAAATGATTTACAATATTCAGGAGGATTCTTTATCAAAAACATCTGATATCAAGAAGACTGAGAAAATTCTATCGGATAATTTGGCGGGATATCGTGATATACGTATTTACCTAATAGAAAAGATCATCAAGACACCAAACGAAAGCGAAAGATACATTAGGATAGTTGATATTGCTTACTACAGATCATTGTTAAAACTTGCAATTGACACCCGAGATGAGCAGTTATTAAAGGCAACGTATTCTAACCTGAAAGAATTATCCGGAGTTACCATAAACGAGAGAATTGAATATTGCCAATATTTCTTCCCATATATGGTTTTTCCGCTGCGCTGTATAAGAAAGATTAAGACCGCAATAGATACTTTAAGGGAAACTTTATGAACATCTCTCAAATTTCTGATATCTGCACCGGCTGCGGCAGCTGCGCTGCCATTTGTCCATCTGCCGCGATCCAGATGCAGCCGGACGAACACGGCTTTCTCCATCCGGCAGTTGAGGCCGCGGCGTGTACCGACTGCGGCCTTTGCGCCCGCAAGTGCCCGGTTTCCACACCGCCGCAGGTATCGGCCCACACGGAGATCCTGACCGGATACGCAAACGACGAAGCGCTCCTGCCTGCATCCTCTTCCGGTGCAATTTTCCCGGTGCTGGCCTCCGAGATCATCCGCCGTGGCGGTATCGTGTTCGGCGCGGCGTTCGATCAAAACTTCGACGTGGCACATACTGCCGCAGAGAGCGCCGCGGAGCTTGCTGCGCTTTGCAGCTCCAAATATGTGCAGAGCAGCATTCCGTCAGGCATCTATGCGCAGGTGAAGGCGGCGCTTACCGCCGGACGCTGGGTCTACTTCAGCGGAATGCCGTGTCAGGTGGCCGGACTAAAGAATTACCTCGGCCGGGAGTATGAGACGCTGATCACGCAGGATACCGCCTGCCACAGTGTACCATCCCCTATGGTCTGGAAAAATTACCGCTCCGCGCTGGAAATGCAGAACGGCAGTAAATTGAAATCGTTCTCATTCCGCAAGAAAGCAACCGGATGGGAGAACTATCATATCCATGCTGCATTTGAGAACGGCAGAGAATTTTTACAGCTCGCTGCCAAGAATCCGTATCAGCGTGGATTTATCAAAGGTCTGTATTCCCGCGGCTCCTGCTTTGATTGTAAATTCAAGGGCATCGAGCGGTGCAGCGATATCACATTGGCGGACTACTGGGGCGTCAAGGGTATTCAGCCGGAAGCCTACCATCCGCAGGGGACATCCCTTGTTTTGCTGCACAGCGAGAAAGGCCGCGCTTTGCTGGAACGCTGCAAGGATGGGCTGCAAACCTGTCCTGCCGCAGAGGGCGCGCTTACATGGAATCCTGCTATGCTCCGGCCTATTCAGAAACCGGCGCGGTACGATGAGTTCTGGGCAGGATATGAACAGAAACCGTTTGCGGAACTGGTTTCCGCCTGCTGCGAACCGACAAAGGAAGAGGCAGCGAAGGAACGCTGGAACAGAAGCCTTCTGGCCCGCGTCATTCGCCGCCTGACGCGATAAATATGATATTTCGCCAAATCTATGCGATGAATCCATGGACGGTGTGCCTCCTGATGCTGTTGGCGTTTGCCGGATGGACAGTGCTCTGCAACTGCCTCCGCGCAAAGGTCAGAATCGCCGTCAATGTGATCCTGTTCTGCGTGTCCGCAGCGATCATCCTCCACGCCACCCTCCTCTCCCGCACGCCCGGGACTTACGCCGCCGTCCTCACCCCCTTCGCCGCGCTTGCGGCCGCGCGGCAGCAGCCGGAGCTTTACCGGGAGATGCTGATGAACGTCTTTCTCTTCTTCCCGCTGGGGCTGACGATGTCCAACGCCCTGCCGCGAAAGTGGCACCGCTGGCTCCGCATTTCCCTCACGACGCTGACCGGCTGCATCCTCAGCGCGGGGATCGAGTACGCGCAGTACCGCTTCGCCCTCGGCATGGCGGAGACGGACGACGTGATCTGCAACACGCTGGGGACGTTCGTCGGCGCAACATCGCTGCTGCTGGCCCACGCCATGGAAAAACACAAGGAAAGGCCCACGACCATGACCCTGACTGCCACAGAAACGCAATTTCTGCATATTGCCAAGACTGCCGTCTCCGGCGGGGAGCTGCCCACGGAGGCCGTGGACTGGCCTGCCATATTCACGCTGGCAAACCAGCAGAAGCTGCTGCCCATCCTCTTCGAGACCGTCCGCAAGACGCCTGCCGCCGGGGAGAACGCCCCGCTGTTCGCGGCCATCAAGCGGCAGGTCATCGGGCAGGTGCTGAACCAGACCGTGCGCTCGGCGGAGTTCACCGACCTCTACCGCAGGCTCCGGGCCGCCGGGCTGCACCCTGTTGTGGTGAAGGGACAGCTTTGCAGCAGGCTCTATCCCCTGCGGGACCACCGCATCAGCGCGGACGACGACCTGTTCATCCCGGAGGGCGAATTTTTCGCCTGCCATGAGGCGCTTCTTGCAAACGGCCTGACCACCGACACGCCCGCCGACGAGCTGTCCGCGGCGGACGAGGTGTCCTACACAAAAAAAGACAGCCCGCTTTACATCGAGCTGCACCGCCACCTGTTCGATTCCGCTGAGGATGCCCACGACGAGCTGAATCACTTCTTTGTGGACATCGCCCCCGTGGAGGTGGACGGCTTCCTGACTATGCCGCCCCATGAGCACCTGCTGTACCTGATTCTGCACGCCTACAAGCACTTTGTGTACAGCGGCATCGGCCTGCGGCAGTTCTGCGACATCGGCCTCTGGGCGCAGGCGTACCACGATCAGATCGACTGGCAGCGCCTGCATGACCAGTGCGCCAGCGTCCACGCGGCGACCTTCGCCGCCGCGGCCTTCCGGATCGCCCGGACGTATCTGGACATCGACTTTGACCTGCCCGGGCTGTGGGACGGCGATGTAGACGTGGAGCCGCTGCTGCACGATGCCCTCTGCGGCGGCGTGTACGGCTCCAACAGCTACACCCGCCTGCACTCGTCCACCGTGACGCTGAACGCCGTCAAGGCCAGCCGCACCGGCGAGAAAAGCAGTGTCCTGCGCACGGTGTTCCCCAAGCGGGCGTATCTGGAGCGGCGCTACCCGTACCTCAAAAAGCGCCCGTACCTGCTGCCCGTGGCGTGGGTGCAGCGCATCGCCCACTACGCCGGAGAAAAGCAGTCCGGCGCGGACAACAGCGCGTCCGGCTCCATCAAGCTGGCAAAAGAGCGCATCGAGCTGATGAAGTTGTATGGGATTATAGATGAGAAGAAATAAGCAGAAGGGCGTCCGTTTCGGAAAGCCCTTCTGTTGGAATATGGGGGTTGGCGCAGGAAAGAAAGGCCCTGAAAATCTCGTGCAGATTCAATCCCTTCCCAAACCGCAAAGTTTTTTCCTCCCACGCAAACGAATTTCACCCTTCTGCGCTTCTGTAAACCGTGCATGGCGTGCGCGGTTCCGAGTAACTTGGTGCGGTTCGGCGTGGCCGTTCTCGTTTCCGTAAAGTGCAAAGGGCGCTTTTTTGGCCAGTGCATCGGATGGGAGATTTCAAATCGCTGGAATCGGGAATCCTGCATATAGTCCCTGATTTCCCGGTCGAGCCGCTTCCCGGTACGATCATTTTCGTGACCTCACGAAAATGGTCTGATACTCCAAACTCACCGGTTTCGCCTGACATCACAGCCCAGACAAGAAGGCCGGAGGACGCACGTCCTCCGGCCTTTTTCACCCCGTTGCAGCGGGCTCATTTTTCCTCAAAAACCACGCAAATTTACTGTACCATTTCTGTACCAAACGCGTAAAAATCTATATCGAGTTATATAGATTTTTGTAATTTTTCAAATCTTTGGAACCATTGATATATCAGGATTTATAACGTTTTATCAACTTTTAGAAGGACTTCCGGGTACGGCGATACCTAATTTCACCCAATCGCCCGCGTGACCGGCCGGAATAGAGAAACAGCATAGCGGGGACGCGGCCATTCTGCCGCGTCCCTGCTGCTCTTATCAACACATGCCTGCCGCCCTGGGCCAGATCCAGAACATTTGTTTGAAAAAATCTGTTTACAGATAAAAATAATGGTGCTACAATAGAGTACTACGACAGAATACTGCATCCGGGAGGCGCTTATGGGAAAATTCAAGGTGGTATCGGAATACACCCCCAGCGGGGATCAGCCCCAGGCCATCGACACCCTGGCCAGCGGCATCGAAAACGGCTTGCGGGACCAGGTGCTGCTGGGCGTCACCGGCAGCGGCAAGACCTATACCATGGCCAAGGTCATCGAGCGGGTCCAGCGGCCCACCCTGGTGCTGGCCCACAACAAGACCCTGGCGGCCCAGCTGTGCGAGGAGTTCCGGGCCTTCTTCCCGGAAAACGCCGTGGAATACTTCGTGTCCTACTATGACTACTATCAGCCGGAGGCGTACATCCCCCACACGGACACTTTCATCGAAAAGGACGCCGCCATCAACGACGAGATCGAGCGCCTGCGCCACAGCGCTACCGCCGCCCTGTTTGAGCGGCGGGACGTCATCGTGGTGTCGTCGGTGTCCTGCATCTACGGGCTGGGGGACCCCATCGACTATGCCAACATGGTGATCTCCCTGCGCCAGGGGAAGGAGTACCCCCGGGACCAGCTGCTGCGCAAGCTGGTGGAAATCCGCTATGAGCGCAACGACATCGCCTTTGACCGGAATATGTTCCGGGTTCGGGGGGACACGGTGGAGATCTATCCGGTATATGCCAACGGCTACGCCATCCGGGTGGAGTTCTTCGGCGACGAGATCGACCGCATTTCCCAGATCAACCCCGTCACCGGTCAGGCCCAGCGGGTGCTCCAGCATGTGGCCATCTATCCCGCCAGCCACTACGTCACCACCAAGGACAAGATGGAGCGGGCGGCGGAGGAGATCGAAAAGGAGCTGGCGGAGCGGAAAAAGTGGTTTGAGGATCATGGCAAGCTCATCGAGGCCCAGCGCATTGACCAGCGCACCCGGTATGACCTGGAGATGATGCGGGAGCTGGGCTACTGTACCGGCATCGAAAACTATTCCCGGGTGATCTCCGGCCGGGAGCCCGGCTCCCCGCCCACCACCCTGCTGGACTATTTTCCGGAGGACTTCCTGCTGTTTGTGGACGAGAGCCATGTGACCCTGCCCCAGGTCCGGGCCATGTACAACGGCGACCGGGCCCGGAAGGAGAGCCTGGTGGAATACGGCTTCCGCCTGCCCTGCGCCTTCGACAACCGGCCTCTGAAATTCCCGGAATTTGAGGAGCGGTATCACCAGGCGGTGTTTGTCTCCGCCACGCCGGGAGATTATGAGCGTGAGCACGCCGACCAGGTGGCCGAGCAGGTGATCCGGCCCACGGGCCTGCTGGACCCCCGGGTGGAGGTGCGCCCCGTGGAGGGGCAGATCGACGACCTGGTGGACGAGATCCGCCTGCGCATCGACCGAAATGAGCGGACCCTGGTGACCACCCTGACCAAGCGCATGGCCGAGGACCTGACGAACCACATGAAGGGCCTGGGCCTGCGGGTGCGGTATATGCACTCCGACGTGGCCGCCATCCAGCGGATGGAGATCATCCGGGACCTGCGTCTGGGCGAATTTGACGTGCTGGTGGGCATCAACCTGCTGCGGGAGGGCCTGGACCTGCCGGAGGTGAGCCTGGTGGCCATTCTGGACGCCGACAAGGAGGGTTTCCTGCGCAGCGAGACCAGCCTCATCCAGACCATTGGCCGGGCCGCCCGGAACGCCCAGGGCCTGGTGATCCTGTATGCCGACACCGTCACCCCCTCCATGCGGGCGGCCATGGACGAGACCCAGCGCCGCCGGGAGAAGCAGGACGCCTATAACAAGGCCCACGGCATCGTGCCCCAGACCATCCGCAAGGACGTGCGCAAGGTGCTGGAGATCTCCAAGGATGCCCAGCAGGAGCAGCAGGCCAGCCGCCGCAAACTGACGGATGCCGAGCGGGAGGCCACCATCCGCCGCCTGGAGAAGGAAATGAAAGAGGCCAGCAAGATGCTGGAGTTTGAATACGCCGCCCTGCTGCGCGATCAGATCATCGCCCTGCGGGGGGAGAAATGAGGATTCGCCATGCCCCACGTTCCCACCGTGGATATCCGCCGCCTGGGGGATATCCGCTTCGACACCCAGCTGGAGCGCGCCCTGCGCCCCAGCCCGGATTATGACGTGTCCCAATGGCTGTTCGTGCCCAACCAATACACGGAGTACCGGTATATCCTGGGCACCCGGGGGAAAAAGCCCCTGATCTGCATCGGCATCAACCCCTCCACCGCCCGGCCCGGGGACCTGGACCCCACCCTGCAAAGCGTGGAGCGGGTAGCCCGGAACAACGGCTTCGACTCGTTCATCATGTTCAATGTCTACGCCCAGCGGGCCACGTCGCCGGACGACATGGAGAGGACCTGCAACCCGGAGCTGCACCGGGAGAACATGCGGGCCTTTGCCTATGCCCTGTCCCTGAATCCCCGGCCGGTGGTGTGGGCCGCCTGGGGCACCATCATCGAAAAACGGGACTACCTCTGGACCTGTCTGGAGGATATGATCGCGCTGGGCCGGGAATACGGCGCCCAATGGGTCACCTGCGGCCGCCGCTCCAAGGCCGGGCATCCCCACCACCCCCTGTACCTGCGGGCGGACTCCGTCACGGAGCCCTTCGACCCGGAGGCATACGTCCTGGCCCAGCAGGCCCGGGCCGCCGCGGCTCCCCGGGGCCGCCGGAAGCGGGTATGAGGAGAGGCCATGGGAAAAAACCGGCTTGACCTCAGCGCGTTTGACCTGAAGCTGCTGGCCATGGCTGCCATGCTGGCGGACCACATAGGCTATCTGTTTTTCCCCCAGGCCCTCTGGATGCGGTGCGTGGGGCGGCTGGCTTTCCCCATCTTCGCCTTTCAGGTGGTCGAGGGATGGTACAGGACCCACGACCGCCGGAGGTATTTCCTGCGGCTGGCCCTGTGCGGCCTGCTGTCGGAGATCCCCTTCGACCTGGCCATAGGCGGCCAATTGATAGACCCCGGGTACCAGAACGTCCTTTGGACCTTCTGCATCGCGGCGGCGGCCCTGTGGGCCATGGAGGCCCTGCGGCGGATGCAGATCCCCCTGCCGCTGGCGGCACTGTGCGCCGGCGCGGCGGGCTATCTGCTGGGGGAGGCGCTGCAGTCCGACTATTTCGGCCCTGGGGTGCTGACGGTGCTGGTGTTTGCCCTGTGCCGCCAATGGCATATAGGGCGGCTTCCGGAGCTGGCGGCCATGCTGGTGATCAACGGCTGGCTGCTGCCCAGCGCCGATATGACCCTCTGGGGCGTCACCCTGCCGGTGGAGCTGCTGGCCACGGCGGCCCTGCTCCCCATCTGGCTGTACCGGGGCCGTCAGGGCCCCCACCTCGCGGATCAGGGCCGGGCGGCG
>NZ_JAJEPW010000026.1:0-41143 GCF_020687045.1 Brotocaccenecus cirricatena | reverse complement strand
TGCGGGAGTTTGTAGAGAAAATCGTTGTGCATGAGTGCAGCTATGACGAGAACAAGACCCGCAGACAGGACATTGAGATTTATTATTCTTTTGTTGGCAAGGTGGACTTGCCCGAATAACCGCCCGACCTATCCGACACAATGCGCAAGTGCCGGATAGGAACGGCAAAATTTTTTACACTTCTATTACTTCTTTATCACACATTAGTAAAATCTCAGGGCATGAAACAGCTCATGGCGGGCGGCGGCATCATCGTGCTGGGTACGACCCTGATCCCTCTGCTGTCCACCCTGTTTTAAGGGCGTAAAGCATGGGATTTCTCACCGACTGGCTGACAGACTGGCTAAAAGAGCTGCTGATCGAGGGTATCATGGGCAACCTCACGGGGCTTTTTGATACGGTCAATTCCCGTGTCGGAGAGATTGCGGTGCAAGTGGGAACCACCCCGGCGGCGTGGAACGCCGGGGTGTTCTCCCTGATCCGGCAGCTTTCTGAAACGGTGATACTGCCGATCGCCGGTCTGATCCTCACCTTTGTTGCCACCTATGAGCTGATCCAGCTCATTATCGAGAAGAACAACCTGCATGATCTGGACTACTGGATCTTCTTCAAGTGGATATTCAAAACGGCCTGCGCCATTTTGATTTTGTCCAACACTTTCAATATCGTCATGGCCGTGTTCGATGTGTCCCAAAGCGTCATCGCTCGGGCAGCCGGGATCGTGCAAGGCTCAACGGACATTTCGGAGGCCATGCTTGCCGACTTGGAGGCCACGCTGGAAACGCTGGGGCTTGGCTCTCTGCTGGGGCTGTGGCTGCAATCCCTGCTCATTCATGTGACCATGTGGGCAATCAACGTCGTGATTTTCGTCATCGTCTATGGCCGCATGATCGAAATATACCTGCTGACCAGCTTAGCCCCCATCCCCGTTGCCACGCTCTCCAACCGGGAACTGGGCAATACCGGGCAGAACTATTTGAAGTCCCTGTTTGCCGTGGGCTTTCAAGGGCTATTGATCCTCGTCTGTGTTGCCATCTATGCGGTGCTGATACAGGGTATCGCCACGGGCGGCGACCCCATCGGCGCGATATGGGGCTGCATGGGCTATTCCGTGCTGCTTTGCTTCTGCCTGTTCAAGACTGGCTCCATCGCCCGCAGCGTGTTCAGCGCACATTAAAAGAGTTGAGCCACCTTTTCAGGTGGCTCAGTTGGAAGAGCTATTCAGTTTTTGCGACCAGCGCCGTTCTTGGTCGGGTCAACCATGATGTACCGCTGACCACTGTGCTGCGTGGGCGGAAGAGGTTCGCCTTTTACGACGGTTCTTTCGATTCCCGTGCGTCCACCGCGAGGGCCGACAATTTCATACTGACCTGAACGGTCGGCTTTTTCGCCGGGTTTATAGGAATTAGCCATTTGATACTCCTTTCTATCGTATTAGCACTCAATTTATTTAAGTGCTAATACAAGGGTAACACTAAATATTGGAAATGTCAATAGAAAGACTCACAATATATAGTGATTTGGGGAAACGTGATTTGCTTTTGACAAACCGTGTTTAATGACAAGACCGGCATCAGATGTACCATGGATAAAATTTCTGAAGGGAGGAATGCGTTGATAGCAGAAAGCACTATTTGGGGGCAAAATGTCCCAAAGCTGGATGCGCTGCACCTTATGGACGGGATCGAGGGCTTGCGCTCTCTGCCAAAACATAGCGTGGATATGCTCTTGACCGATCCGCCCTACGGCACGACACGGAACTTTTGGGATGTGCCGCTGCCGCTCCCGGAGCTGTGGGAGGCGGTGTGCTGGGCGGTGAAGCCAAACGGAGCCATCCTGTTTTTTGCTCAATGCCCCTTTGATAAGGTGCTGGGCGCATCCAACCTCGCCATGCTCCGCTATGAGTGGGTATGGTACAAGTCCCGGGCAACGGGCTTCCTCAATGCCAACCGTGCGCCGCTGAAAAAGTCCGAGAACATTTTGGTGTTCTATCAGAAGTCCCCGGTGTACCATCCGCAATTCACCTATGGGGAGCCGTACCGCAAGACCAATCCCCGCAGTGGGTGCAGTACCAACTACGGCAAGTTTGAACGGACAGGCTCAGAGTCCAGCGACGGGCGGCGTTATCCGGGAAATGTGCTGTTTGTGCCGACGGTGACGGGCGGCATCCATCCCACGCAAAAGCCCGTGGAGCTGTGCGAGTATTTCATCAAAACCTATACCGACGAAGGAGAGGTAGTGGCGGACATCTGCGCGGGCAGCGGCACGACTGCCGTTGCCGCCATGAACACAGGCCGCCGCTTCATCTGCTTTGAAAATGCCCCATCCATCTATACCATCGCCGCCCAGCGCATCGAGCAGGCGCGGCTGGCCGTGGCCGGGGGCGGGAAAGGCACCTAATTTTGCAGCAAATTTGCTGTTGAATTTTACAGCAGAATGGGGTATACTGTGTTTGAAAGGAGTTGATAGATATGCCGAACATTAAACCCATTTCTGACCTGCGAAATTACAGTGAGGTACTGCATGATGTGGCTGTGGGCGCTCCTGTCTTTTTGACGAAAAACGGGCGCGGGCGGTACGCTATCGTGGATATGCAGGATTACGAGAGAACACAAGCGACCATCCGCCTGATGAATGAGCTTGCAAAAGGCCGTCACTCCGGCGAAACGGAAGGCTGGCTGACACTGGACGATATGAGGGCGCATTTCCGCGCAAGAGCGAATGAAGAATAAAATTCATTATTCACCCGAGTCCCGTCGTGATTTGGATGACATTTGGGATTACATCGTATCGGAACTTCAAAATCGTTCTGCTGCGGAGCGCGTGATCAATCGCATTATAGACGCGGTTGACCCGTTGAAAAATTTCGCAGAAATGGGAACCCCGTTATCCTCTATTGCAGATATAGGAACTGACTATCGTTTTCTTGTCAGCGGCAATTATATGGTGTTTTATCGTGTGCAAGGCAACGATGTCTACATTGACCGTGTTCTGTATGGCCGCAGCGATTACATGAGCGTCCTGTTCAAAGACTTGCTGCGCGAAGAAACAACCGAATAAACATCATTTTTGCTGACCCTAACAAAATGATCCGACAAGACCGCTTGCTTTTATGCAGGCGGTTTTTTCATGTCCAAAGGAGCGTGACAATATCGAAAAATATTCCATTATCTACGCCGACCCGCCGTGGCGCTACTCGGCTAAGAAAGTGCAGGGCGCGGCGGAAAATCACTACCCCACCATGAGCATTGATGAATTGTGTGCGCTGCCTGTGGCCGAGCTTGCGGCCAAGGACAGCGCCCTTTTCATGTGGGCGACCTTTCCCCAGCTCCCGGAGGCTCTGCGGCTCATCCGTGCGTGGGGCTTCACCTATAAATCCGTTGCGTTCGTCTGGCTCAAAAAGAACAAAAAGGCGGATAGCTGGTTTTATGGGCTGGGCTTCTGGACGAGGGCGAACGCCGAGATCTGCCTGCTGGCGACCAAGGGACACCCCAAGCGGCAGGCCGCCGACATTCACCAGTTTATCATTTCGCCCATTGAAGCCCACAGCAAAAAGCCGGACGAAACCCGTGACAAGATCGTTGCCCTCATGGGCGACATGCCCCGTGTGGAGCTGTTCGCACGGCAGACCTCTCCCGGCTGGGATGTGTGGGGCAACGAGGTGGAGCCGACGATCCCGGACTTTGGGACAAGTTGTCCCAAACTGGAGGTGACAGACTGATGCCCTATGTGAATGTCCCGAATGACCTTTCCAAGATCAAGACAAAAATCGCGTTCAACCTCACCAAGCGGCAGCTAATCTGCTTTGGCATGGGGGCGGCTATCGGCGTTCCAACCTACCTTTTGACCCGGCAGGCCATCGGCAACACCGGGGCGCTGTTCGCTATGCTGGCGATCATGCTCCCGGCGTTCCTACTGGCGATGTACGAAAAGGATGGCTTACCCTTTGAAAAGGTGATCCGCAACATCATCCGGGTCAAGTTTACCCGCCCCGGCATCCGACCGTACCGAACGGAAAATATCTATGCCCCATTTGCGCGAAAGGAGGAGCCTATTGAGCAAAGCAAAAAAGCAGAAAAACGGAAATAAGCACCGGGCGCTGTCCGCCCAGCAGACCATTCCCTATATCGCCATGCACCCAGACGGGATCTGCCAAATCCCCGGCGGGCTTTACACAAAGACGCTGGAATATGAGGACATCAATTATGCCGTGGCGTCCACGGAGGATCAGACTGCCATTATCAGCGGGTGGAGTGCGTGCCTGAATTATTTTGACAGTTCTCTGCCGTTCCAGCTTTCCTTTGTCAACCGCCGCAGCCGCAACGCCAACCGATACAAGGTGAATATCCCGGCACAGGAGGATGATTTCAACAGCATCCGGGGTGAGTATGTGGAAATGCTCAAAGGCCAGATCGCCAAGAGCAACAACGGCATTGAACGGTATAAGTACATCACCTTTGGCCTACCCGCCGAGGGCGTGGCAGAGGCGCGTCCACGGCTGGGGCGCGTGGAGGCCGATGTCATGGGCAATCTGAAACGGCTGGGCGTCCAGTCCCGCCCGCTGGATGGCCGGGATCGGCTTGCGGTGCTGCATGGGCAGATGCACCCGGGCGGGCGCGAGCCATTCCGCTTTGCGTGGAAAGACATTCCCAAGACGGGCATGGGGACAAAGGACTACATCGCCCCGGACAGTTTCGACTTCCGGCAGAGCCGGACTTTCCGTGTCGGCCAGATGTGGGGCGCGGCGTCCTATTTGCAGATCATGGCGTCGGAGCTTTCGGATAAGCTGCTGGCGGAGATTTTGGAACTGGACGCCGAGCTGACCGTCACCATGCACATTCAGACGGTAGACCAGCTCAAGGCCATTAAGACGATCAAGGGAAAAATCTCCGACATAGGCCGCATGAAAGCGGAGGAGCAGAAAAAGGCTGTCCGTGCCGGGTACGACATGGAGATTTTGCCGCCCGACCTCATTACCTTTTCCAAGGACGCCGCCGAGCTGCTCTCCGACCTGCAAAGCCGTAACGAGCGAATGTTCCTGCTGACCTTTACGGTGGTAAACCTCGCTCCCACCCGGCAGCGCCTTGAAAACGATGTGTTCACGGTGAGCGGCATCGCGCAGAAATATAACTGCGCCCTGCGCCGTCTGGACTGGCAGCAGGAGCAGGGCTTTGTGTCCTCGCTGGCGCTGGGCTATAACGGCATTGAGATCCAGCGGGGCATGACCACCAGCTCTACCGCCATTTTCATTCCCTTTATGACCCGGGAGCTTCGTATGGACGGGCAGGCGCTTTACTACGGCATGAACGCTCTTTCCAACAATGTCATCATGGCTGACCGCAAAAAGCTGAAATCCGCCAACGGGATGTACCTCGGCTCTACGGGCAGCGGCAAGAGCTTTGCCGCCAAGCGCGAGCTGATCAATGTGTTCCTCGCCACCAACGACCGCATCATCGTCGTTGACCCGATGGGCGAATATGCCCCGCTGGTGCGGCGCTTGGGTGGGCAGGTCATCGAGATCGCCCCGGACAGCCCACACCACATTTCGCCTATGGACTTGCAAATGAATATCAACGACGAGGACAGTCCGCTTTCCATGAAGGCGGATTTTTTGCTGTCCCTTTGCGAGCTGATCGTGGGCGGCAAGGAGGGTTTGCAGCCCATCGAGAAAACCGTCATTGACCGCTGTGTGCGGCTGGTCTACCGGGAGATGGCGCTGGGGCTGGAAACGGCAAAAACGCCGCTGCTGCAAGATCTGTATGAGGAGCTGCTGCGCCAGCCCGAGCCGGAGGCGCGGCGGGTGGCGACGGCTCTGGAGCTTTACTGCACCGGCTCACTCAACCTTTTCAACCATCCCACAAATGTTGACCTCAATTCCCGTGTGGTCTGCATCGTCCTAAAGGGCTTGGGTGAAAACCTCCGCAAGATCGCCATGCACACCACCAATGAATTTGTCACGGCGGCGGTAAACGCCAACCATGCCGAGGGCGTGGCGACTTGGTGCTACTTTGACGAGTTCCATATCCTGCTCCGTGATCCGCTGACGGCCAGCTACTTTGTGGCGGTCTGGAAAATGCTCCGTAAAAAGGGCTGTGTTCCCTCGGCACTGACGCAGAATGTGAAAGACCTGCTGGCCAGCCGAGAGATCGAGAACATTCTGGACAACACGGATTTCATGGTGCTGCTGTCGCAGGCGCAGAGCGACCGTGCGATTTTGGCAAAGCAGCTCGGCATTTCCGAACATCAGCTCTCCTACATCACACACTCCAATTCCGGCGAAGGCTTGCTGTTCTATGGAAATGTCACCATCCCGTTTGTAGACCGTTTCCCCCGTGGAGAGATCTATGACCTGCTGACGACCCGCCCGGAGGATCTTGCCCATGAACGAACAGACGAATAACCCCACTTTGGGACAAAATGTCCCGAAGTCCAAGTTTCGGTGGAAAAGCCGGCAGGAGCAAACGGCGGCGTCCAAGCTGCGGATGGAACGCCGGGGCGAAAAGCTGGATGCCGCCCGGGAGAAGCTGGCAAAGCAGAAGCCGCCGAAAAAGCCCGGTGCGGTCAAGCGCCTTGCTCATACCGCCGGACACGGCGTCCACAGCTTTGTTCATGGCAAGCTCTATGAGGTCGAGCATGAAAATGCCGGCACGGAGGGCGCACACCGTTCCGAGCTGGCGGCGGAGTCCGTGTACCGCTTCGGCAGGCGCAAGCTCCGCAAGGCCATCCGGGAACACCCGGCAAAGGCGGTGGAGCGTGCCGAAAGCAAGCACATCAAGGCCACGGCGGATTATTACTACCGCAAGACCGTGGAGGAACACCCGGAAATGCAGGAGGGCGGCGCGGTGTCCCGGTATCTGCAAAAGCAGAAGATCAAGCGCCAGTACGCAAAACAGGCACGGGAGGCTGCCAGACAGGCCGCCAAGGCCGCCGAGGGTACGGCATCCGTTACGGGCAAGCTGACGGAAAAGGTGTCCGCCTATATCAAGGAGCATCCCAGCGGGCTGCTCCTGCTGGTGGCGGCGTTTCTTCTGCTGGTGGTGCTGCAATCGTGTATGTCCTCGCTGGTGACGGTGGGCAACGGCGTGGCCGGAGCCATCGGCGCGTCCACCTATGCCGCCGAGGACGCTGACCTGCTGGGGGCGGAGGCCGCCTACTGCGCCTTGGAAAATGAACTGCAACGCTATCTCGATACCTACACCCGTACCCACGATTATGACGAATATCACTTTGACCTCGACACCATCGAACACGATCCCTATGTGCTGCTGTCCATCGTCTGCGCGCTCCATGAGGGCGAGTGGACGCTGGGCGAGGTACAAGGGACGCTCCAAATGCTCTTTGACCGCCAGTACATTTTGACCGAGGATGTGGTGGTGGAACGGCGGTATTACTTGGAAACGGATACTTGGACAGACGAGGACGGCAATACCCACAGCGACACCTACCGGGTGTATTACGATTATTACATCTGCACTGTCACGCTGGAAAACTTCAATCTCTCCCATCTGCCTGTCTACATTATGGGCGAGGAAACCCTGTCCCGGTACGCCCTCTACATGGCGACGCTGGGCAACCGCCCCGACCTGTTCCCGTCCTCGCCCTATGTGGGCAAGTACACCAACAAGCCCCCGGCACATGAGATCCCGGAGGACTACCTTGCCGACGAAACCTTTGCCGCCATTCTGAAAGAGGCAGAAAAGTATGTGGGATACCCCTATGTGTGGGGCGGCAGTTCTCCGAATACCTCGTTCGACTGCTCCGGCTTCGTCAGCTATGTCTACAACCAATGCGGCTGGGACTTCGGACGGCTGGGGGCGCAGGGGCTATACAACATCTCCGCCCGGACGAGCAGCCCCAAGCCCGGCGATTTGGTATTCTTCACGGGGACTTATGACACGCCAGGGATCTCCCATGTGGGCATCTATGTGGGTGATGGTTGGATGCTCCATTGTGGCGACCCCATCAGCTACGCCAACCTCAACACAAGTTACTGGCAGTCCCATTTCTACGCCTACGGAAAACTATTTTGACAGGAGGTTTTTATGGCTATCTCCAAAAGCGCAAAAATTCAGGCCGAGATCGAAAAGGTCACGGCCAAGATCAACGAGCAGCAGGCACGGCTCAAGGAGCTGGAGCAGAAAAAGCTGGAGGCCGAGAACAGCGAGATCGTGGAGATCGTGCGCGGCATGAGTGTTTCGCTCACCGACCTGCCCGTGCTGCTCCAGACCATCAAGAACGGCGGCACTTTGGGACAGAATGTCCCGAAGTCCGATCCCACAGACAAGGAGGACAGCGAATGAACAAGTGGATGAAGAAGCTGACAGCGGCGCTCTGCGCCGCTGTTTTGATGTGCGGCATGGCGGTCACGGCCTACGCCGGAGGCGGTGAGGAATGGGATGGCCTTGCCCCGGTAGAGCCGCTGCCCGCCGAAACCGTTGACCCCGGCGAGGGCTTCACCGAGGATGGCAACCTTGTGACCCGTGATCTGCTCTACGATAAGGCCACCAACAAGCAGCTCATCACGGTGCAGACCAGCGGCGGCAGCACCTTTTACATCGTTATTGACTACGATAAGCCCACCGACGAGGACGGCGAACAGTATCAAACCTACTTTCTGAATATGGTGGACGAGGCTGACCTGCTGGCGGCGATGCAGGCGGCGGGCGGCGAGCTGCCGGAGTGTTCCTGCACCGATAAATGCGCCGTGGGTGCCATTAACACGGATTGTACCGTCTGCGCCGTGAACATGGGTGAGTGTCAGGGCAAAGCCCCCGAGCCTGCGCCCGTGGCGGAGCCGGAGCCTGAACCCGAGCCGGAGCAGCCCGAGAGCAGCAGAGGAACGCTCCTACTGGTACTGGCCGTGGCGGTCATCGGCGGCGCGGCGGGCTGGTATTTTAAGATCTACCGTCCCAAGAAGCAGGTTGCCGACGCTGCGGAGGACTACGGCGACGATTATGACGATACCTCGCCTTGGGAGGACGAGGACGAAACGGAAAGTGAGGATGAAGCATGAGATTTACCAACAGTCCCTATGAGGATTTTATGAAAGAAAAAAGTTACTTCAAGGGTGTTCCGCCCAGCCTGCCGCCCAAAGGCTCCCGCTGCGACGGCTGTCCCTACTGGCGCGGCATCGGCTGTATGTTCTGCTATCGGGAGCAGCTCACGCCAAAGACAGGGGGCAAAAATGAGCCGTGAGTTGACCCGGCAGGAAAAGGCGGCGATCCGCAAGCTGGTGACAAAGTGGTGCGCCAACTATGATAAAGACTATGGCTGCCTGCCGCTGGACTGTCCCTGCTATATGCTGGGCAAGTGCTGGACGGGCGCTTATTGCCGCTATTTCCGTTCGGCGGTGCTTCCCCTTGATCCCATGCTGGAAAGGTCGCTGACCGTGGAGCGTATCACGGAAACCCGTCCTTGCCCGGTATGTGGCAGGGCATTTCTCCCGGATGGGCGGCGGCAGCGGTACTGCTCCCCGGTCTGCGCCGGGGCTGCCCTGCGGGAGCAGAAGCGGGCGTATATGCGCCGCAAGCGGAGGTAGTGCGTGGAAAAATAGCCCCGGAAAATGCCTGCATTTACAAGGCTTTTCCGGGGCGATTTTGGGGTGGGCGGTATGTTTTCCCGCCCGCCCCTGTTTTCGCAGAAATGCTTTCCACATCCAAGCGCCGGGGCTTTGGGACATTTTGTCCCGAAGTCCCGGCTGAAAGGAGGACTTATGCCTAAATATTATGAGATCAGCGAGGCGGCGGCAAAGCGGGCAAAGGACATGAACAGCTATTCCGACTATGCCCCCGGCTCGGCCACGGCGGGCTACCGGGCGATGGTGGATGAAGCCTACGCGCTGGCAGAGAAGCAGAAAGCGCAGGTCGATCCCATGTACCATGATAAGATTGATGCCCTTGTTGACCGCTACGCCCGCAGGCTGGCGGAAAACCTCAATGAGCGCAACGCCATTGACGCCCGTGTTCCGTCCATTCTGATCACCGGGGGCGGCAATTTCCCCGTGGCGAAAAAGGCCAAGCAGAACGCCGCCCGGGATCGAAATTACGGCGAGTACGCCGAAATTAAAAAGCTGCTGGACAAGATCCGCTCCACAGGCCGGGGCGGGATCAGCGCCGATGATGACCTTGCTGTGGAAAAGCTCACGAAAAAGCTGGGGGGAATGAAGTCACAGCAGGCCATGATGAAGGCGGTCAATGCCTACTATCGCAAGCATAAGACGCTGGAGGGCTGTCCCGAGCTGACGGCGGAGCAGGTGGAAAAGGTCAAGGCGTCCATGTCCCAAGACTGGCGCAAAGACCCCGTTCCGTTTCCGTCCTATCTGCTCACCAACAATAACGCCAACATCCGCCGTGTGCGCCAGCGCATCGAGGAACTGAGCCACAAGGCGGAGTTTGTGGGTTGGACATTCCCCGGCGGGGAGGCCAAGGTCAATGAGGCGGAGAACCGCTTGCAGCTCATTTTTGAGGAAAAGCCAGACGCCGACACCCGGCAGGCGCTCAAAAGCGAAGGCTTCAAATGGGCGCCCAGCCAAGAGGCATGGCAGCGGCAGCTCAATCAGAACGCCATCCGTGCCGCCGCAAGGCTGGACTTCCTGCGCCCGGAGGACGGCAAAAGTCCCTATCAGCTTCAGCCCTTTGCGAAACGGGCGGAAAAGGATGTATCACGGTGAGGAGGGTATATGGACAAAAACCAAGGCTATGAGATCATCAAGGCCGTCATGCTGGAAAACGGCAGGGGCTTTGCGCTGGGGCATCATCCTACCGCTCCCTCGCCCTATGTCATATGGGCTTGCTACGATGACAAGGACGGCCAGCGGCAGTATGAATGGGGGCATTACGGCAGCGACCGTGCCGCTCTGGAACAGGACTTTGCGGCGCGGGTGCAGGAGTACCAGCGCCTTTACAATGTCGGTGTCAAGCAGAGCGAGGCTCCCGGCCTTTACAAGTATTATTCCACCCAGCGCCCCGTGGACATTGGGACATTCCCCAAGCCGCCCCGCAACGCCCCGGATGAGATCGTCAACTACGATCAGCGCGTCCCGGTTGAAAACGGATCGTTTCTGGCGTGGGGGCATTTGACCTACACACGGCCATTGACCAAGCGGCAGGCGTCTGACTATGAGCTGCGGCCTGCGCCCGACAATCCCGACAGACCCCGTTCGATCCGGGAGCAGATGAAAACCGCCGTAAAACAGGTCGAGGCTGACCGGGGGCAAGCCGCCCCAAAGAAAAATGCCCCTGACCGGGGCGACAGATAGGAGGACATTTATGGAGCAGGAACGCAATCCCAACAAGAACGCCGAGCTTTTTATGGAGCAGAACGGGAACATGATTGACGGCATCATCAACAATCTGCCTGTGTCGCCCCGGTCAGAAAAGCCGCTGGACAAGGTGCGGGAACACCCGCCCAAGCGCCGCAGCCGGGAGCGTGAGGAGCGTTGACGAAAAAGCGGCGGCGCTTTGTTCATCTTCATGTGATGGTGACGCCGGAGGAACAGGCGTTGATCGCTGACCGTATGGCCGAAGCCGGAATCTCCAACATGGGAGCCTATATGCGGAAAATGGCGCTCAACGGCTATGTCCTCCATGTTGACCTCTCGGACATCCGGGAGCTGGTGGCCTTGCAGCGGCGGTGTGCCAACAACCTAAACCAAGTGGCCGTCCATGCCAACACCTATGGTATCTATCCCTCGGAGATCGCGGCGCTCCAAAAGGACTATGCCGACCTTTGGGAGCCGCTGTCCGAGCTGCTGAAAAAGCTGTCGGCTGTGGTGAGCCTATGATTTGTCGGGGAGCGGCCTTGTGCCGTTCCCCGGCTTTCACGACCTCGGGACAAAATGTCTCGAGGTCGTGAAAGCTCGACATCCTTGTGTGCCTATTTTCCCGGCGGTATAATATGGGTAGAAGGACAAACCAACCCGATTTTCTAATGGAGGTAGCTGCTATGATCGTTCTCAAAATCCTTGCCGCCCCCGTGATGGTGGCGCTGTCCCTGCTGGCCGCTATGGTCACATTCCTGTTCTGCGTGGCGTCCGCCGTGTGCGAGCTGGGCTGCATCGTGCTGACGCTGCTCTCCCTGATCCTGTTCATCGGCGGGCAGACGGTAGGCGGGATCGTGTTCCTCGTCCTTGCGTTCCTCGTTTCTCCCTTTGGCGTTCCCGCCATCGCTGAGTGGCTGCTGGACAAGCTGCACTCGGCCAAGTTTGCCCTGCGTGATTTCATCACCGGCTGATACTTCGGGACAAAATGTCCCAAAGCTGAAACGACGGCGGCTGACCACAGCCGCCGTTTGTCATATCGGAAGGAGGGCTGCCTACGGCCACGACCTACTACAAGAAGCACAAAATCAGCAAGGGCGAAACCATCGCGCAGTCCTTGAAAGAGCGGTTTGACTACGGGCAAAACCCGGACAAGACCGAGGGCGGCGAATTGATCTCGTCCTACGGCTGCGACCACATGACTGCCGATGCCGAGTTCCTTTTGAGCAAGGCCAAGTACAAGGCCGCCACAGACCGGGAGCAGCGGCGGGACGCGGATGTGCTTTGCTATCAGATCCGCCAGTCATTCAAGCCCGGGGAGATCACGCCGGAGGAGGCCAACCGCATCGGCTATGAAACGGCGATGCGCTGGACAAAGGGCAAGTACGCCTTTTTCGTTGCCACCCACACGGACAAGGCGCACATCCATAATCACATTTATTACAACTCGACCTCGCTGGACTGCACCCGGAAGTTCCGGGACTTTATCGGCTCTGGCCGTGCGGTGCGGCGGCTCTCTGACCGCATTTGTCTTGAAAATGATCTGTCCGTCATTACCAATCCCAAACTGCACAGCAAGGGACGATTTCTCCATTACGGGGCATGGCTGGGGACGGAGCGGCAGCCCCCATACAAGGAGCAGCTACGGCTTGCCATCAATGAAGCTCTTGCTAAACGCCCCGCCGATTTTGACGCTTTTCTCCGGCTCATGGAGGCGTCCGGCTTCACGGTCAAGCATGGGCGCGGCGGTACGATCTCTTTTCTTGTTCCGGGGCAGGAGCGGGCGACCCGGCTTCGGGCGTCCACCCTCGGGGACGGCTACGATCCCGAGGACATCAAGACCGTCATCGCCGGGGAGCGCCCGATCCCGGAGCAGCCTGTCCCTGCGCCTGCTGCCCCTCGCCGTGTCAATCTGATCGTGGATATACAGGAGCGCCTGCGCTCCGGCAAAGGCGCGGCCTATGCGCGGTGGGCAAAGGTGTATAACCTCAAGCAGATGGCGGCGGCGCTTCAATTCATGCAGGAGCAGAATATCACCGAGTATGACCAGCTCTCTGCCAAGGCCGAGGACGCCGTTTCCCGTTTTCATTCCCTGACCGAGCAGCTCCGGCGGACGGAGGCTGACCTGTCCACAACATCCGAGCTGATGGGAGCCGTGGTGCGGTACGCCAAGACCCGCCCTGTCTTTGATGGGTACAAGGCCGCCAAGTACAGCCGGAAATACCTTGCCGAGCATGAGGCGGAGCTGGCGGACTACCGAGCGGCCAAGGCCACAATGGGAGAGCTGCTGGGCGGTGAGAAGCTGCCAAAGATGGCAGAGCTGAAAGAAAAGCGCCGCCAACTGGCGGCGCGGAAAAAGGCACTCTATACCGAGTACCGCTCGGCGCAGGAGGAGATGCGGCAGGCCGTGGCGGTCAAGGCCAACATCGACCATCTGCTGGGTGTCACGGACGGCCAGCGCAAAAAGGAACAGGAGCGATAGCGCACGGTGACGCTGACAAATTACTTTTGGACAAAATGTCCCAAAGCCGGGTTTGGGGAGGCTCCCCAACAAGCGTTTTTGCAGCCCGCCGGGATGCAAAAATAGCAAGTGTGGCTACACTTGCCCTGCTTGCCGTTAGTGCGTTCCCCGGAATCCCCGCGAAAAACGGAGGCAGCGCCGTTTCTTACGCCTCCTCCGTTTCACGGTTTTCTATGATCGCATTGATAATCCCCTCGACGAGCCGCAGCTCACTTTCATTGAGGGAATTAAGCTGAATGTTGATCCGCTTCTTTGCGGCTTCATCGGCTCCCATATCGGGGTAGAAGTATTCATCTACTGACAGGTCGAACATGGTTGCCAGTTGATAGAAAATATCTAAGCTCGGATGTTGACCGTCGTTTTCGTGGTACATGACAGTACGAGTGTCCCGCCCGATGATGTCAGCCAATTGCTCCTGTGTCATGCCTTTCTTCTCGCGGGCTTTCTTGATTGCAAGCCCCATCGGACGAAAATCAAATTTGCGTTCGCTTTTTTCGTTCTTCATGTCATCACCACCTAATGTAATTTTACATTTCGGGTGATAGTATTTGAACGGTGTTACATTTCATTCGTACTCATTTTTTATTTCATGTACACAGTTGAACTTGTGATACTGTAATGATAAAATAAACAATAGTGTACCTTTCACGAAAGAAATATCACAACTCTACTATCATTCAACATCCAAAATGATATACTCGCTTGCCATTCGGTTGCTAAATGGCAGCGTTAGAGCGATAATGCTCTTAGCAATCACAGGAGGTCAAAATCAATGTTCAATATTGACAAGAAGAAATTTGGCGCATTTGTCGCCGCACTTCGCAAAGAAAAAGGAATCACTCAAAAAGAGTTGTCAGAACAACTCTGTATATCTGATAAGGCTGTAAGCAAATGGGAAACGGGAGTTAGCTTGCCCGATACCGTTCTATTGATCCCGCTGGCAAATCTGTTGGATGTTTCCGTTACGGAACTTTTGATGTGTGAGAGATTGCCGAACGATGATGTACTAAAACCTGATAAAGTTGAGGATATTGTTAAGACGGCAATCACTTATGCGGACGAAAGCCCTGAAAGGGCATATCATGTAAAGAGCAAGTGGATTGTCTTTTACGGATTTTCCCTTTTGATTTGTTGTATCGGTACATTTCTGAACTATACAACGGCGCAGCCCTGCATGGAAACCTTGGAAACGCTTGCGCTTCTAAGTGCGGTATTCGGCGCGTACTTTTGCTGCTTCGTCCGCACTAAGTTATCAAGCTTTTATGATGAAAACAGTGTAAACATTTTTTATGATGGCCCATTCCGCATGAATGTGCCGGGAGTAAAATTCAATAATCGCAACTGGCCACATATTGTGAGAACTCTCCGCTTGAGTTTGTGCCTGTGTATGATACTATTCCCGATTATCAACATCGTGGCGGGCAGCATTGTAGCAGATGTATGGGAAAACATAGGGAAATATGTTTTCTTGGCTATGTTCCTTTGCGGTGTGCTGTTGCCAATATATGTGGTTGGAAAGAAGTATGAATAAATTAACTATAACCTGTAATAAAGCGTTGCACTAACTCTGCCAAATCTGCTGCACGACGGCAAAAGAAAAAAAGCCGTCGTACAGCAGTCCCATCAACACGCCTATATGAAACGGCGGCTTTGAATTTCAGAGCCGCCGTTTCTTTGCGCTTGCACAAACTGATGACGACTTGCAGGGACACGGTAGCCGATTGGAGGTTAATCTGCCGTGTCCATTTTACTTTTCCATAGCGTTCATGATCTGCACCAGCTAAAAAAAGCGTAGCCCCTCCATCGGAGCAGTCCGGCTTTGAAAGTGAAATTAAACATCATGTAACAGGATATTTATTTGCTTGCGTCCGTATAGCGTCATGCTATGCGGGCGTTTTTATATGCCCGCACCTTGGGACAATTTGTCCCAAAGCAACCAGCCCCGGCTGCCGATCCCCGCCGTTCCTCCGTTCTGTTCACCCACCCACACATGAACTGAATGGAGGAAATACAAATGACGACCATCAATCTGAAGGACTTTTACGCTTGGTACACCCATGATGAATACATCGAAGTTTCCGACGAAGTGGCCGCCGAGCTGAAGGCGGACAAGCTGTATGAGGCAGCCTATCAGCGGCGCACGACCCGCAACAAGGCGCAGTATTCCCTCGACTGTGACGATGGGATCGAATACTCGGCCTGCCTGCATGAGCCGACGCCGCAGGAGCTTCTGGATCGCATGGAGTTGTTCATCCACCTGTGGAACGCCCTCAACTCTCTGCCGGAGGTGCAGGGCATCCGGGTGGAGGCGCATCTGATCCTCGGCAAGAGCTACCGCCAGATTGCCCAAGAGCAGGATGTGGACAAGAGCGTTGTCCGACGCTCGGTGAAGCGCGGCATAGCTGCTATGAAAAAATATTTGAAAAAAGTTCTGTGAGCGGGGCTCCATTTGCCCGATTTTTGTCCTTGGTATATGAGAGGTAGTTTTCACTTCTCCGCAGCAAGGTAGTTGATGCTCCGTCACGGATCGTCGCTGTCCGCTGTGAGGGAGCGCCGCATTGAATATGAGCTGTCTTATGACAGGCCAACAGGAGCGGGTGCGGCGCTCCCGCCTTTCAAAAACACCTTGGGACATTTCGTCCCAAGGTCATAAGCCGTAGGCCAGCGCTTTTATGAGGCGCTGGCCTTTCCCTGTTGCCAAGAATTGAAAAGGAGGTCTTTATGCAGCAGAGAAAACAACATACCGCATTTGCTGTGGATGGCTACGCCATCACCGCCAGCTTTGCAGACTGCAAAAATGCGGCAGCGCTCCATCATATAAAGCAGATTTTACTATCTTCCTTTGCCAACAATACGGCAAAAAATAGCTCCGGCGACATCCTTGCAATCCCTCCCGAACAGAGGGATAATAATAGTGGGGGTAGTCCCTATGTACCTTGAAAACTTCATATTCCCCGCGTATTGATTGCGTTTTTTCATTGACCCATCGACAAATGAAAGGACGGATCAATATGATAGAAAACAGAATGATGACAGGTAATCGAGTTGATTGCCTATACCGCGTGTCCACCGACAAGCAGGTGGACTACAACGACAAAAGCCAAGCCGACATTCCCATGCAACGCAGAGAGTGCCATCGCTTCTGTGAAAAAATGGGCTGGACGATTGTTCATGAGGAACAGGAGGACGGTGTGTCCGGGCATAAGGTTAGAGCCGAAAACCGGGACAAGCTGCAAATCATCAAGGAACGAGCCAAGCAGGGAAAATTCGATATTCTGCTTGTGTTCATGTTTGACCGCATCGGGCGTATCGCTGACGAAACGCCCTTTGTAGTGGAATGGTTTGTCAAGAACGGCATCCGGGTCTGGAGTACGCAGGAGGGTGAGCAGCGTTTTGATAATCACACGGACAAGCTCACCAACTACATTCGCTTCTGGCAGGCCGACGGCGAAAGCGAAAAGACTTCAATTCGAACAAAAACCGCTCTTGGCCAGCTCGTCGAGGACGGCGGTTTCAAGGGCGGTCTTGCTCCTTATGGATATGACCTTGTAAAGAGTGGGCGCTTCAATAAACGCAAGCACGAGGTTTTTGAACTGGCTGTCAACGAGGCCGAGGCCGCTGTGGTACGGATCATCTTTGACAAATATGTGCATGAGGGTTTCGGTGCTCAACGGATCTCCACCTACTTAAATAACCTCGGCTATCGGGCGAGAACGGGTAAAATGTGGCATCACGCCAGCATCCGGGGTATCATTTGCAATCTGACATATACCGGGGTGCTTCGCAGCGGTGAAAGCCGCTCCCAAACGCTACCCCACTTACAGATTATAGAACAGGAGCTGTTTGAGGCCGCACAGCACATTCGTACTTCCCGCGCCAACTCCGCCGAACAGGAACGGCGTGTACCGCTGAATACCCGTGGTCAGTCCTTGCTGGCCGGGAATGTCTTTTGCGGGCATTGTGGCTCCCGGCTGGCGCTCACCACCAACGGCAAGGCTTACCCGTGTAAGGAAGATGCTCACCGCATTGTAAAGCGTGTGCGGTATATCTGCTACGGCAAGACACGAAAGCAAACCGAATGTGACGGGCAAACGGGCTACACGGCGCATATACTTGACGGTATCATTGATAAGGTGGTGCGGCAGATCTTTGAGCGGATGAAAGCAATCCCTAAAAGCGAGATCGTCAATATCCGCTACCGTGAAAAGATGGAAGAACGGAAGGCGCTTCTCAAAAGCGCTAAATCCGATTATGCCAAGGCTGCCGCCGAGTTTGATACGCTCCGGGCGGAGGTCATTAAATCCCTCCGGGGCGAAAGCGCTTTTCCGCAGGACTTGCTTAGTTCTCTGATCTCTGACTGTGAGACAAAATGTCTCGAAGTTCAGCATACTATGGAGACAGCGCAGGCGGCCTACGACGAGGGACAGGCCATGCTGGATGCCTTAAACGCTCAATACGACGATATTATATCATGGGCAGAAATGTATGATAGCGCCAGCATGGAGTCAAAGAAAATGATCGTGAGCTGCCTGATCCGGCGCGTGGAGGTGTATCGGGACTATCGGCTGCATATCGACTTCAACATTGACTTTGAGCAGTTCAGCGCCGGGCTGGACATTTCGGCAATCGCCGCATAAGAAAAGCCCGCTTCAAAAGAGAAGTGGGCATAAAACAAAAAACTCGCTTTTTTCAAAGCAAGTCTTTATTAAGAATACTCAGCGCACCCGTTTGGTGGAGATAAGCGGGATCGAACCGCTGACCTCTTGAATGCCATTCAAGCGCTCTCCCAGCTGAGCTATACCCCCATATAAGGGGTGCGCTGAGTAATTTCTTATTCAATTAGTGCGGGGGTTGTTTACCGCTTCAACCGGGCTCCCAGCTGAGCTATACCCCCGATTCAGTTCTGCGCCGCGGCTCATCGCTGTCGACTTGCTTAGTATAGTACGTCCGGCCCCATTTGTCAACAACTTTTTTCAAAATTTTTCAGTTTTTTTCGAAGCCGGGGGAGGGGGCAAAAGCTGCCCCTTTTCCCACCGGCGAAGCTCACTTCCCCTTGCCGCAGTCCGGCCCGGTGCAGAGCTGCTTCACCGCCTGCTGGGCGCCGGTGGCCGCCAGGCCCGACACCACGCCGATGGCGGCGGCGGTGATGGCATCCCCCGCCGGGAAGCCCGGCATGATATACAGTCCCGCCACCCCCAGAGCGCCGCCCAGGGCGGCGCACACCGTGGGAATCCACCGGTCCAGACGGCCCCAGGCCTTCATGGCCTGCCCCACCGCATAAGCGATCACCGTGATGGCGGCCACGCCCGCGATTCCGAAATCCATGTCTCGCCTCCTCCCGCCCCAGTATATGTGCGCACAGGGCAGACAGCCACCGGCAGGGAAATTTTTTTCACAATTCAGGCAAAGAAAGTTTGCAAATAAAATATAGGTGTGCTATAATGTTCACCGAATTGATTCGGTGGAATCCGACAAATTTTATGGAGGGGTAATCTTATGACCAATCAGACTATTCCCAAGCGCAGTGAAGTTCCGGAGGAGATGACCTGGAACCTGAAGGACATGTTCGCCAGCGACGAGGCCTGGATGACGGAATACGAGGCCATGAAGGCGTTCCCCGCCAAAATCGCCGCCTTTCAGGGCACCCTGGCCCGCAGCGCCGGGGACCTGCTGGCCTGGTTCCGGCTGCAGGACGAGATCGAGCTGCGGCTGAGCGTGCTCATGGGCTATGCCAGCTGCAAGGGCGACGAGGACACCGGCAACAGCTTTTATCAGGACGTCCGGGGCAAGGCCATGAACGTGTATGTGTCCATCGCCAGCGCCGCCGCCTTTGCCACCCCCGAGATCATGGCCATTCCCGAGGAGACCCTGAACGGGTTCTACGCACAGGAGCCGGAGCTGGAGACCTATCGCCGCAGCCTGTACCAGATCCGCCGCCGCAAGGACCACATTCTCTCCCCTGCCGAGGAGCGTCTGCTGGCCTCCGCCGGTGAGATGGCCAACGCTTCTGAGAACATTGCCGGCGTTTTCCGCAACGCCGACCAGATCTTCCCTGACGTCACCGACAGCCAGGGCAGCGTCCATCCCCTGACGGACGCCACCTTCGTCCCCCTGCTGACCAGCCCCGACCGGGAGCTGCGCCGCCGGGCCTTCGAGACCTATTACAAGCAGCTGGGCCAGTACAAGAACACCATCGCCGCCACCCTGGACGGTCAGTTCAAGCAGCTGTGCTTCTTTGCCAACGCCCGCCACTATGACAGCACCATCCAGGCCTCCCTGGACGCCACCGAGGTCCCCGTGCCTGTGTATATGAACCTCATCGAGGCCGTTCACAACAACCTGGACAAGATGTACCGCTACGTGGCCCTGCGCAAGAAGCTGCTGGGCGTGGACGAGCTGCATATGTACGATGTGTACACCCCCATTGTGGCCGACGCCGACCAGGCCATCCCCTATGAGCAGGCCAAGGAGACCGTGCTGGAGGCCCTGCAGGTGCTGGGTGAGGACTACGTGGACCTGCTGAAGGAGGGCTTCAGCAACCGCTGGATCGACGTGTACGAGAACGTCGGCAAGCGCAGCGGCGCCTACTCCTCCGGCAACAGCCGTCCCCACCCCTATGTCCTGCTGAACCACAAGGACAATCTGGACTGCCAGTTCACCCTGGCCCACGAGATGGGCCATGCCCTGCACAGCTATCACAGCTGCAAATATCAGCCTGTCAGCACCAGCGACTATGTGATCTTCGTGGCCGAGGTGGCCTCCACCTGCAACGAGGTGCTGCTGATGCGCCACCTGCTGAAAAAGACCACCGATAAGAAGCAGCGGGCCTATCTCATCAACCACTTCATGGACCAGTTCAAGGGCACCGTGTATCGCCAGACCATGTTCGCTGAGTTCGAGCTGGCCATGGGCAAGATGGCCGAAAACGGCCAGGCCCTTACCGCCGACGCCCTGTGCCAGAAGTACCACGAGCTCAACAAGCTGTACTTCGGCCCGGATATGGTGTCCGACGACCAGATCGCTCTGGAATGGGCCCGGATCCCCCATTTCTTCTATAATTACTATGTGTTCCAGTATGCCACCGGCTTCTCCGCTGCCGTGGCCATTGCCAACCGCATCCTCAAGGAAGGCGCTCCCGCCGTGGCAGACTACAAGAAGTTCCTGTCCGGCGGCTGCAGCACCGACCCCATCAGCCTGCTGAAGATCGCCGGCGTGGACATGAGCTCTCCCGAGCCGGTCAACAGCGCCCTGGCTCTGTTCGGCGAGCTGGTGGACGAGATGGAGCAGCTGGTGTAAGCGACACTGCCCCATCCAGGCATACCGGGCCGCGGCCCGGTATGCCTGGAATGATAAGCACCGCCTATTTTTCCCGCACGTCCAATATCGTACACAGCAGGGAGGCGCTGGCTTCCCTCCTGTAGGCGTCAAACTCCTCCCGACTTAGGCGGTATGGGTGTCCCCAGGAGGAGACGGTGAGGTAGTCCTCATCCATGGCAGTGACGGTGACGAAGTGGGCGTTGGTGGAGCAGGCCGGAGGGCCGCTTTCCCGGCCCGGCGTGTAGAAGGCGGTTTCCACGTTCCGCCACACCCGGGGAAAGTTCCTGCCGATGGACAGGATCACCGGCACGTCCCGGTCCAGCAGCTCCCCCATCCGGGTCCACAGCCGGTCCCGGCTGACCCCCCAGGAGGCCCGCAGGGGGATTCCCTGACGCAGGAACACGGCGTTCAGCCCCAGGGCGATGGCCCAGCCGTTGGTGCCCACCGGCGGGACCGCCGGCATATACCGGCGGCTCAGCTGTCTGGCCCACCGGTCATACAGGGTCCAGGGCACCGGCCCCCCGGCAGGCATCGTCCGTGCTGAGCCGACCTCCCGCTGCCGCGCCAGATACAGCAGCAGGTCCAGGGCCGCGATGACCCCGCAGCCATACCCCCGCAGAACCGGGCTGTCCGACCACCGCTGGCTGCCGCCATAGGACAGGCGGCCATCCTTCAGGACGGAAATATACTCACCCTTCAGCGTATGTTCTTCCATTTCTGCACATCCTCCCCATAAGTTTCCTTTACTATACCGTTCCCGCCGGGAAAAGTCAACGTACCCCCGGGGGACTCTGTATAATCCTACCGGGTTGGTGCCTTTAATTGCCATGTTTTTAACATTTTTGCCAAAAAAATCACATAAGTTTCCTTTGTGGAAAATGCCGTTATTCCTCCCGGAATTTTTGTGCCAGTCTCCAAACTTACGGAATCAGGCCCTTTCGGACCCGGTTTTCCCCCCTCTGTTCCTTTACATCGTTGTGAATTTGTGCTTAAATATAGCCGGAAGCATATGCGTGCAGGCGGCAATCTGCACAAGCACATGGCTATGAATTTGAGGAGGAAGCATTCATGGTACAATTTTCAACAAGGATGGACCTTTTGAAAGGGTCCGAAATCCGTGAGCTGCTGAAGCTCACCGCACAGCCCGACATCATTTCCTTTGCCGGCGGCATGCCCGCACCGGAGCTGTTCCCCGTGGAGCAGATGATGGAGGCCTCCCGGGCCGTTTTAGAGGAGAACGGCCGCGCGGCTCTTCAGTATTCTTCCACCGAGGGTCATCCCCGTCTGCGCCAGCAGATCGCCGAGCGGATGCTGGCCAAGAACAACATCCACACCGACGCCGACCACATCCTGGTGACCTCCGGCTCCCAGCAGGGTCTGGATTTCTCCGCCCGGGTGTTCCTGAATCCCGGCGATGTGGTGCTGCTGGAAAGCCCGTCCTATCTGGGCGCCGTCAACGCCTTCAAGGCCTGCGAGCCCCGGTTCATCGAGGTGCCCACCGACAACGGCGGCATGATCATGGAGGAGCTGGAGAAGATCCTGGCCACCACCGAGCGGGTGAAGATGATCTACGTCATCCCCGATTTCCAGAACCCCACCGGCCGCACCTGGGACCTGGAGCGCCGCCACCAGTTCATGGAGATCGTCAACCGTTACGAGATCCCCGTCATCGAGGATAACCCCTATGGTGAGCTGCGGTTCGAGGGCGAGTATCTGCCCGCCCTGAAGAGCCTGGATACCAAGGGCCTGGTGATCTATCTGGGCACCTTCTCCAAGATCCTGGCCCCCGGCTACCGCATCGGCTGGGTCTGCGCCGAGGAGCACATTCTGGCCAAGTACAACTTCATGGAGCAGGCTGCCTCCCTGCAGGCCTCCACCATCGGCCAGATGGAAACCTCCAAGTGGATCGACATGTTCGATCTGGACGCCCATGTGGCCACCATCCGGGCCTGCTATGACAAGCGCCGGAAGGTGATGCTGGAGACTCTGGAGCGGGAGCTGCCTGAGGGCTGCACCTTCACCCACCCCGTGGGCGGCCTGTTCGCCTGGGTGGTGCTGCCGGAGTATATGGACGCCAAGGAGCTGCAGATGAAGTGCCTGGAAAAGAAGGTTGCCTTCGTTCCCGGCGGTTCCTTCTTCCCCAACGGCAACCATGAGAACACCCTGCGTCTGAACTACAGCTGCATGCCCGAGGAGAAGATCGTCCAGGGCATCACGGCTCTGTGCCAGACCATTCGCGAAAACCTGCGGTAATCCCGCGTTTCTGATGCAAGCGTTACTATTTTAAGGAGAATCTGACCCATGAAAAACGTCAAGGTGCTGATCGGCAACTACGGCAGCGGCAAAAGCGAGCTGGCGCTGAATTTCGCCATCCGGGCCGCTGCCCGGGGCGACAGAACGGAGCTTCTGGACCTGGATATGGTGAACACCTACTTCCGCCTGACCGAGCGGGGCAAGCTGGTGGAGCAGAAGGAGATCCGTCTGGTGTCCCCCAACTTTGCCTGCTCCGGCATCGAGACTCTGTCCCTGCCGGCGGAGGTGTCGTCCGCCTTCGTGCTGGACTGGGACAGCGTCATCTTTGACGTAGGCGGCGACGACGTGGGCGCCACGGCCCTGGGCCGCTATCACCAGGACTTTGTCAGCCTGGAGCCCGGCGCTCTGGAGGTGCTGAACGTGGTGAATATCCGGCGGCCTCTGGCCAGCACCCCGGAGAAAATCCACCACCTGCAGGACGCCATGCAGCTGCACTCCCGGCTGACCATCACCGGCATGATCAACAACACCAACCTCTCCACCATGACCAGCGCCGACGACCTGTGGGACGGCTATCTGGTGCTGCGGGAGGTGGCGGACCGCACCGGTATCCCCGTGGCGTACACCACCGGCAAAAAGGAGTTCCTGGACGATTTCCTGGCCCGGAACCCGGACCCCGCTTATGTGGGAACGCCCGTCCCCATCGACGTGTACATGCACCGCGACTGGGATTCCTACATCCAGCACGGTCTGAACACCACCGATCCCCGGAAGGAGATCTATTAACGCGCGACCCCCGGTAAGCGGGATTTTTATAGATACCCATTGGAAAGGCAAAAATCCAGAAAAGAGGTGTAAAGTGTGGTAAGAGTTACTATCAACGAGAATCTTTGCAAGGGCTGCGGCCTGTGTGTTCGGGCCTGTCCCAAGCACATCATCGCCCTGTCCAAGACGAAGATCAACGCGAAGGGCTATCACCCGGCTGAGGTCACTGATATGGAGGCCTGCATCGGCTGCACATCCTGCGCGCGTACCTGCCCTGATGTGGTCATCCGCATCGAAAAAGACTAAGGAGGATTTATAATGGCTTTGACTCTTATGAAGGGTAGCGAAGCTATCGCGGAGGCTGCCATTCGCGCAGGCGCCCGTTTCTTCTTCGGCTACCCCATCACTCCGCAGACGGAGATCCCTGAGTACATGTCCGCCCGTATGCCCGAGATCGGCGGCTGCTTCCTGCAGGCCGAGAGCGAAGTGGCGGCCATCAACATGGTGTACGGCGCTGCCGGTACCGGCGCCCGCGTCATCACCTCTTCTTCCAGCCCCGGCGTGTCCCTGAAGCAGGAGGGCATCTCCTACTGCGCAGGCGCCCGCGTCCCCGCCGTGATCGTCAACGTCATGCGCGGCGGCCCCGGTCTGGGCAACATCCAGGCCTCCCAGGGCGACTATTTCCAGGGCGTCAAGGGCGGCGGCAACGGTGACTATCACCTGCTGACCTACGCTCCCTCCTCCATCCAGGAGTTCATCGACATCATGATGTTCGCCTATGAGAAGGCTGAAAAATATCGTATTCCCGTTCTGTTCCTGGCCGACGGCATCATCGCCCAGATGATGGAGCCCGTGGAGCTGCCCGAGATGGTGGACTACAAGGTCGACCCCGAGGAGAAGCCCTGGGCCTGCACCGGCTGGAAGCCCGGCGACGATCCCGCCAAGCGCGGCGTTATCAACTCCATCTATATCGACACCGAGAGCCTGGCCGTTCACAACGACGAGCTGCAGGCCGTGTATAAGGAAGTGGTGGCCAACGAGCAGATGGTGGAGACCTACAACTGCGAGGGCGCCGAGTACATCATCACCGCCTTCGGCACCGTGGCCCGCATCGCCAAGAGCGCCATTGCCGAGCTGAAGACCAAGGGCATCAACGTGGGTCTGGTTCGTCCCATCACCGTGTGGCCCTTCCCCTACGACGCCGTCCGCGAGGCCGCCAGCCAGGATTCCGTCAAGGCGGTTCTGGACGTGGAGCTGAACGAGGGCCAGATGCTGGAGGATGTCAAGCTGGCCATCAACGGCGCCAAGCCCATCGATTTCACCGGCCACTGCGGCAGCCAGATGCCCACCACCGATGAGATCGTCGAGAAGATTCTCAGCATGAAGGAGGGCAAGTAACATGGCCGTATTATTTGAAAAGACGAAGCTGCTCACCGATAAGCAGTTCCATTACTGCCCCGGCTGCAACCACGGCATCATTCACCGCCTGGTGGCCGAGGTCATCGACGAGATGAACCTGGACGGCAAGGTCGTGGGCGTGGCCCCCGTGGGCTGTTCCGTGTTTGCCTATGACTACTTCAACTGCGACATGTACGAAGCCGCTCACGGCCGCGCCCCCGCCGTGGCCACCGGCGTCAAGCGCGCCATGGGCCCGGACACCATGGTGTTCACCTATCAGGGCGACGGCGACCTGGCCTCCATCGGCACCGCCGAGATCGTTCACGCCGCCCACCGCGGCGAGAAGATCGTCACCATCTTCGTCAACAACGCCATTTACGGCATGACCGGCGGCCAGATGGCCCCCACCACCCTGATCGGCCAGAAGACCACCACCTCTCCCTATGGCCGTGACGAGGCCTGGTGCGGCGCCCCCATCAAGATGAGCGAGATGCTGGCCGCTGTGCCCAGCTCCTACTACATCGAGCGCGTGGCCGTCAACAACACCGCCAACATCGTCAAGGCCAAGAAGGCCATTGCCAAGGCTTTCCGTTATCAGAAGGAGGGCAAGGGCTTCTGCATGGTGGAGGTTCTGTCCACCTGCCCCACCAACTGGGGTATGTCTCCCGTGGAGGCTATGACCTGGTTGGAGGAGAACATGATTCCTTACTATCCTCTGGGTGTTTACAAAGACAAGGAGGCCAAGTAACATGGAAAAGACCTTTATTTTCGCCGGTTTCGGCGGTCAGGGCATGCTCCTGATCGGTAAGTTCATGGCGATGGCCTGTATGCTGGACGGCAAGCACGTCTCCTGGCTGCCTTCCTACGGCCCCGAGATGCGCGGCGGTACCGCCAACTGCTCCGTCATCGTGTCCGACGAGCCCGTGGCCTCCCCCCTGGTGGACAAGGCCGACGTCATCGTGGCCATGAACCGTCCCTCCCTGGATAAGTTCGAGGATCACGTCAAGCCCGGCGGTGTGCTGGTCATCAACAGCAGCATCATCGACCGCAAGGCCGTCCGCGACGACATCCAGGTGGTGTACTGCGACGCCAACGCCATTGCCGAGTCCATCGGCAATCCCAAGGGCGCCAACGTGGCCATTCTGGGCGCTGTCCTGGAGAAGGTCCCCGTCACCACCGTGGAGCAGATGACCGAGGCCATCCGCATCGAGCTGGGTGAGCGCAAGGCCCGCTTCCTGGAGGGCAACAAGAAGGCTTTGATCGCCGGCATGGAAGCCGCCCGGTAAAGCCTTAACCCCGCAAATTGCATAAAAATCCCCGGCTGCCAGGCAGCCGGGGATTTTTTGGCTCTATATCAATCCTGCATATACAGATCTTCGCAGTCCAGCTCCGCCTGACGCAGCAGCTCCGTCAGCTGCTGCCACAGGCACTGTTCCCGGAAATCCTCCCGCCGCTGCTCCAGCAGCTCCGTATCGCAGCCATTGATCCGGTCATTGTTCCTGTTTTCGGTGATGTCCACGCAGAAAAGGGGTGTCATAAGCATTCCCCTCTCATTATTCCAGCTCGTCCAGGGTCAGGCGGAAGCTGGGCAGGAATTCCTCTAAAAACAGGTCCACCTCCGGCAGGTGCATATCCGCCAGGGCCTGGCGGGTCTGGCGGGCGGCGGCGCAGAACTCGTGGTTGCCGGCCTTCTCCTCCTCCAGGCACTTGATGTGGGCCGACAGCTTGTCCGCCGCCTTTACCAGCTCCTCCACCTGGGGGTCTGCCGGGGTCAGCAGGTCCGCGTACAGGCCCCGGAGCTTCTCCGGCAGCATCCCTGTGAGCTTGCGGCAGGCGATGGCCTCCACCTGCTTATAGGCGTCCCGGATGTCGGGGTTATAATACTTGATGGGCGTGGGCAGGTCGCCGGTGAGGATCTCGCTGGCGTCGTGATACAGGGCCGCCACGGCCACGGCTCCGGCGTCCACCTGGCCGCCGAAATACGCATTGCGCAGCACCGACAGGGCGTGGGCCAGAATGGCCACCTGGTGGCTGTGCTCCTGGATGTTCTCGGTGTAGCTGTTGCGCATCAGGGCCCAGCGGTCAATGAACCGCATCCGAGCCATATAGGCGAAAAAGTGGTGCATTATTCCAGCTCCCCCCATAGAATTTCTCCGTCGGTGCCGGTGATGCGCACCGGCAGCACCCGGTTGTGGAGGTCCTCACCACCGGACACGGCCACCTCCATATAGTTGGGCGCGTGGCCGCCGTAACGGCCCGCCACTGGCTGCTCAAACAGCACGGGATAGGTCCGGCCCACGCATTCCTCCAGATAGGCCCGGTGCAGCCGGGCGGCCAGGGCCCCGGCCCGGGCGGCACGCTCCTCCTTCACCGGCCCCGGCACCTGGGGCATATCCGCCGCCTTGGTGCCCGGGCGGATGGAGTAGGGGAACACGTGCATGGCCGCGAAGCGGCACTCCTCCAGAAACGCCAGGGTGGCGGAGAACTCCTCCTCCGTCTCCTGGGGGAAGCCGCAGATCACGTCGGTGGTGATGGCGGGGTGGTCAAAGTACCGCCGCAGCAGGTCCACGGACTGCCGGAACCGGGCGGTGTCGTACCGGCGGTTCATCCGATGCAGGGTGGCGTCGCAGCCGGATTGCAGGGACAGGTGGAAATGGGGGCACAGGTTGGGCAGAGCCGCCGCCCGGCGGCAGAAGTCCTCGGTGATGGTCCGGGGCTCCAGGCTCCCCAGCCGCAGCCGCAGCCGGGGTGCGGCCGCCGAAACGGCCTCCATCAGGTCGATGAGGCCGGTGCCGTTGTGGAGATCCTGACCCCAGGAGGAGATCTCGATGCCGGTGAACACCAGCTCCCGATAGCCCTCGGCCTGAAGCTGGCGGGTCTGGGCCACGGCCTGGTCCATGGGCAGGGAGCGCACCGGACCCCGGGCAAAGGGGATGATGCAGTAGGTGCAGAAGTTCACGCAGCCGTCCTCCACCTTCAGCATGGCCCGGGTCCGGGCGGCCAGGCCCCCGGCAGGCAGCACCTCGAAGCTCCGCCGCCGCAGGGAGTCGTCCACCGCCACCCGGGGGGTGCGGTCCCGGACCTCCTGCTCCAGCAGGTCCAGAAAGGCCATCCGGTCCCCGGTGCCGCCGATCAGGTCGATGCCCAGGGTCTTTGCCTCGTCGGTGTGGGTCTGGACATAGCAGCCGCAGGCGGCCACCACGGCGCCGGGACTGCGCCGCCTGGCCCGGCGGATCATCTGGCGGGATTTTTTGTCGCTGACGGCGGTGACGGAACAGGTGTTGATGATGTAAGCGTCGGCGCTGTCCTCAAAGTCCACCAGCTCGTGGCCCCGGCGGCGCAGCTCCTGCTCCATGGCCTGGGTCTCGTACTGGTTCACCTTGCAGCCCAACGTGTAAATGGCAGCTCGCATGGGGATTCTCCTTGCACTTTTCGGGTAAATTCGGTATAATAATAAGACTTGTGTCTTATTATATAGCATTCTGCCGCCGGTGGCAAGCGGCGGCGGAGGATTTGTGAGGAAACGCATATGATTTATCTGGATCACGCAGCCACCACGCCGGTGCCCCGGCCCGTGGCGGACGCCATGTATCAGGTGCTGACGGAGCAGTTCGGCAACCCCTCCTCCCAGTATCCCCTGGGCCGGGAGGCCAAGGCCCTGGTGGAGGAGGGCCGGGCCGTTGTCGCCGGGGCCCTGGGGTGCCGGCCGGAGAACCTGCACTTCACCTCCTGCGGCACGGAGTCGGACAACTGGGCCATCTCCGCCGCCGTGTGGCAGGGCCGCCACACCGGGCGGCACATCATCACCACCGCCGTGGAGCACAGCGCCGTGCTGGAGCCGTGTAAGCTGCTGCAGCAGCAGGGGTACGAGGTGACGTACTTGGCCCCGGACAAAACCGGCCATGTGACGGCGGAGCAGGTGGCCCAAGCCCTGCGGGAGGACACGGTGCTGGTGAGCATGATGCTGGTAAACAATGAGACGGGCTGCATCTTCCCGGTGCAGGAGGTGGCCCGCCTGCTGCGGGAGAAAAACAGCCGCGCCCTGCTGCACTGCGATGCGGTGCAGGGCTTTCTGAAGGTCCCCTGCGACCCGGTGGGCTGGGGTGTGGATCTGATGAGCCTGTCCGCCCACAAGATCGGCGGGCCAAAAGGCGCCGGCGCTCTGTATACCGCTCCGGCCCTGCGGAATCTGCGGCCCCTGCTGCCCGGCGGCGGCCAGGAGGGGGGGCTGCGGTCCGGCACCGAGGCCACCGCCCAGATCGCGGGCTTTGCCCGGGCCGTGGTCCTGCGGCAGGAGAATCTGGCGGAGAAGCTCCGGCATATGGCGGACATCAAAGCCTATTGCCGGGAGCGGCTGCTGTCCATCCCTGGGGTGGTGCCGGTGGGGCAGGGGGAGGCCCCCCACATCCTGGCGGTGTCCCTGGTGGGGTACCCCAGCGCCAACATCGTCACGGACCTGGGGGCCAAGGGCATCTGCATCTCCGCCGGGTCCGCCTGCCACCGGGGCAAGGCCAGCCATGTGGTGTCGGCCCTGCACCTGGACAAGAAAACCGCCGCCGGGGTCATCCGGGTCAGCTTCGGCCCGGAGACCACCCGGGCGGATATCGACGGGCTGTATCAGGCCCTGCTGGACCACAAAAATCAACGTTTTCCCATGCTGTGAGGTGACATATGCTGAAATATCTGAAACGAGGGCCGGGCTTCTACGGGTATCTGTGGCGGCTGACGGGTCCCATTGCCCTGCAAAATCTGATTACCTTCTCTCTGGGCCTCATCGACACGCTGATGGTCAGCTGGCTGGGCAACACCCAGATGGCCGCCGTGACCACCGCCAACGTGCCGGTGTTCCTGCTGATCTCCATCGTGTTCGGGGTCCAGAGCGGCCTGGGCATCCTGGTAAGCCAATACTGGGGCAAAAAGGACATGGAGAGCATCAGCCGGGCCATCGGCGTGGCGGCCATGCTGGGCACGGGGATCACCCTGGTGCTGGCGCTGGTGCTGTTTCTGTGGCCGGTGCAGATCATGGACCTGCTGTCCAACAAGCATGAGCTGTCGGTGCTGGGCGCGCCGTATCTGAAGCTCATCGGCTTTTCCTATGTGTTCAATATGCTCTCGTCCATCTATGTCAGCGCCATGCGCAGCGCCGAGAACCCCGGCTTCGGCATGAAGCTGTTCGGGGTGTCCACCCTGCTGAACACCGGGATGAACTATCTGCTGATCTTCGGCAAATGCGGCCTGCCGGCCCTGGGCATCCAGGGCGCGGCCATCGCCACGCTGCTGTCCCGGGTGGCGGAGTTTCTCATCTGCCTGGTGTGCGCCCTGCGCAGCCGCATTCTGCCCCTGGACCTGGCCGCCTTCCTCCGGCCGGGGTGGGAGATGCTGCGGCGGTTCGTGAAATATTCCACCCCGGTGATCCTCAACGAGACCGCCTGGGGCCTGGGCAACAGCCTGCTGACGGTGATCCTGGGCTATACCGACAACTCCGTGGAGATGCTGGCGGCCAACGCCGTGATGGGCAACCTGAACCGGCTGTTCCTGGTGGTGTGCTTCGGCCTGGGCGCGGCCACGGCGGTGATGATCGGCAAGGCCATCGGCGAAGGCCGAAGCCACCGGGAGGTCATGGACCTGAGCCGGACGCTGCTGGCGTTCACCCTGCTGGTGGGAACGGGGCTGGCGGCGGTGTCCCTGGCGCTGGTGCCCACGGTGTTCGTGCCGGTGGTGTTCCCGCTGTTCAAGCTGGCGGGGCAGTCCGCCGCCATTGCCGCCGCCCTGGCGGTGACGTCCTTCGTGATGATCCCCCTGCACGCCTACTCCATCTCCGCCGTCACCGGCGTGCTGCGGGCAGGCGGCGACGTGGCCTGGTCGGCGGCCCTGGACATTGCGCCCCAGTGGCTGGTGGCCCTGCCGCTGACGGCGCTGTTTGCCCTGGTGTTCAAGAGCAATTACTGGCTGGTGGCCGCGGCCATCCAGGCCGAGAGTCTGCTGAAGGTGCCTCTGTGCGCCCTGCGCATCCGCACCGGGAAATGGATCCACGACGTCACCCTGCCCCAGGGGGAGCTGTAACTTTCATATAATTCTGTCATCAAGTTGTAACCAAATTCCCAGCATCTGTAACCGGTTTGTAATTGAATTGCGGCGCACGCGGCGGTATACTTGATTTGTAAAAGCTCATAAGACTCCCGATCCAAATCCGAAACGGAAGGAATGAAGGTTATGTCAAAGCGCTGTTTGCAGATCATCACCGCCCTGCTGTGCGTCCTGCTGCTGGCCGGATGCGGGGCGAAGGCGCAGTCCACCCGGCAGAACCCTTTGGAATCCCCCGCCGGGGCAAAGGCGGAGCGATTTGACCCGCCTGAAACGGCGCGGGCCGCCGTGGAGCATCCGGACATCACCGTTTCCGTCCGATGGGCGGAGGAGGCGGAGGGCCAGGAAGCCATCCGGACGCTGGCCGCAGAGTATTTCACCCTGATGGGGACGATCCTCGCCGCCCCGGAGGCCTCCTATGAAAGCGTCTGCTGTTCGGAGGAGGTCCTGCAGGAGCTGACCCTCTATGGATGGATGGCCTCCACCAACCTGTATCCCCGGATCAGTATACAAGTCACCCTCAGCCGGCCGGAGACATATCCGGACGGAACGGTCCGGGTGACGGCGGGCCTGAAAACGGCGCTGAAATCCTGCCGGGACATCTCCCGGACGTCCTTTACCAGCGACGCCAATCTGGAGTCCATCGACTTTTCCGAGGAGCACCGGCTGACTCTGTCCGGGGCCGGTGAGAACTGGACCGTCGCCTGGGACGCATTTTCCAGCGACTTCGGACGCATGGAAAGCGGCTACGCCACCAACCACCGGGACGACGCCTTTTGCGCCGAGCCTATCCGCAGCTACTTTTCCTTGCGGGCCAATGCCCTGGATGGAGGCTATGTGGCCGGGAATCCCGAGTTCTGCATCGGCGCTCTGCGGTCGGATGCCTTTGATTTTGCCCAGGCCCTGCTCAAGGACCGCCCGGAGATCCTCCGGGTTTACCGGGCGGAGTCCCGGGCTGTGAACCTGGGCCAGTTCCGCCGGATCGACGGCGACGCCGCCACCCAGGTACCGGTGGATGAGTGCATCCGCGTGGAATACCTTTCGGAAAACTGGATGGTGGAGTGCTCCATCTTCGTGATCCCCCACACCATTACCACCTTCCCCCAGGCAGACAGCGACCAGGACCTGGTGGTGGGCGATCTGTACAAGCAGTTTGGCCACGCGTGCAGCATTGTGGAATACCCGGAACCGCTTTGGTCCGACTGACCAGACTATATCACCTAACGGAGAATCGACCATGAGCTTATTCTGCTGTCCCATCTGCGGCGGCCCCCTGGAGCGGGGGCCTTCCGCCTATTCCTGCCCGGCGGGGCACAGCTTCGACCTGGCCCGGGAGGGCTATGTCCACCTGCTGCCCGCCAACCGGATGCACTCGAAAATGCCCGGCGACGACAAGGGCATGGCCGCCGCCCGGGCGGCCTTTTTGAGCAAGGATTACTACGCCCCCCTGCGGGACGCCCTGTGCAGCATCGCCCTGGCCAATACCGGGCCCGCGCCGTCGGTGCTGGACACCGGCTGCGGCGAGGGGTATTACACCAGCGGGGTGTACCGGGCCCTGGTCCGGGCGGGGCGGTCCGTGACCATGGCGGGAACGGACATCTCCAAGGCCATCCTCCGCCGGGCCGCCAAGCGGGAGAAGGACGTGGAGTTCGCCGTGGCGTCGTCGTATCATCTGCCGGTGGCGGACGGGGCGGTGGACCTGCTGGTGAACTGCTTTTCCCCCCTGGCCATCGAGGAGTTCCGCCGGGTGCTGTCGCCGGGGGGCGCTTTCGTGTATGTGGTGCCGTCGGAAAAGCACCTGTGGGAGCTGAAGCAGGTGCTGTATGACCGGCCCTACCCCAACCAGGTGAAGCAGACCCCCTATCCCGGGTTTTCATACCGGGAGATCCGCCACGTGGAGTCGGTGATCCATCTGCCCTGTCAGGAGGACATCCACGCCCTGTTCCAGATGACACCATACTATTGGAAAACGCCCCGATCCGGGGCGGAGCGTCTGGCGGCGCTGACGGCGCTGGACGTGACCATCAGCTTCGATATCCACGTTTTCTGCCGGGACTGACCCCGCAGCAAAAGCCGTGAGACTCCGGACATCCTCCGAAGCCTCACGGCTTTCTGGTTCTGTGATTACAGAATGGACAAGAACCACGCCACAGCTTATCTGGCAGGGGAGTAAGGGGGCGGCAGCGGTACGCCTCTGCGTCGGCCGGGTGGTGAACGTCACCGCCGACGAGCGGGTCATGGCGGACGGCAAGGTGGATATCTCCCGGGTGGACGCCATTGCCTTTGACCCCTATACCCACGGCTATTACCGGGTCACGGAGCGCGTGGGCGAGGCCTTCAAGGACGGCCTGAAGCTGAAAAAATAACGGAGCAAGCCGTCCTTTTTTGACAAGCTAAAGCGGTGCAGAACTCTGTTCTGCACCGCTTTTTTTTGCTGGACCGCCTCCGTCAGCTGCTTTGCCGGGACAATTGCCCCCACATACCAGCTTTTGCCGGACGGCCTTTTGGTTATCGGATTCAGAATTGCAGGAAGCCTGCCGGGGCCCCCAGATGGCGGGCCAGCAGCTGCCGCACCGGAACGGCCACATCCCCCACGGCCTCCTCCGCCTGGGCGAACACCATCACCATCAGGGCGGCGTTGGGGAAGGGGCAGAACTCCCCGGGGTTACACAGGGAGATCAGGAACATGCCCAGATAGGACAGGGTCAGGATCCGGACAAAGGGGTCCCGGCTCCCCTGGCGCAGCAGGGCGATGCGGTCGTGGAGCAGGCGGCCATAGGCCACGATGCCCACCAGGCCCATACTGCCCATGACCTGGGCCAGGCTGTTGTGGTAGAACACCATGCTGCCCTCCACGCCGGTGAACACGTCGGCGTTGCGGGTACTGCACAGGCCGATACCGAACACCGGGTGGCGCAGGAAATCGTCCGCCGCCCGGGCCAGAAACTGCAGCCGGTCGGAGTTGCTGTCCTGAATGTCCTCGCCTATGCGGCTATGTAACACGCACTCCAGCAGGGCCGGGCCCAGGGCCAGGATGCCGATGCCGGCGGCCGCCGCCAGCAGCATCAGGCAGCGCCGGCTGATGACGCCGCTGCGCATCAGGTACACGCAGCACAGGGCCAGGAGAATGCCGCCGAACAGCAGGGCGCTGCGGCTGCCCGTCAGGGCCAGGGCCAGGGCCAGCACGGCGGCGGTGGCCAGGTGACCCCGGTGCCGCAGGCTCAGGTAAAAGGGCATGGGCAAGGTCGTCAGCAGCACAGAGGTGGCAAAATTGCGGTAAGACAGATACGGCACGCCGCCGATATGCCCGCTGGCCGCCCAGGCCTTGCCATAGGCCAGCAGCACCGCCAGGGCCATGCACAGGCCCAGGGCGCAGAAAATCTCCGCGAACCGGCGGTGCAGGTCATAGGACCGCTTCTCCGTCAGGTGGGAGCGGAACAGCACATACAGCACCAGCATCCCCACGCCCAGGCCCAGGGTATAGTACAGGGACAGGGGCTCCATGGCCTGCTTGCGGGAGACCACGTCGCAGCCCCCCAGCAGGGCGGCGATGGACACCAGCGCCAGGCCCAGGCCGCTGCGGCCGATCCGCAGGGTCATCGGCCAGACGGCGAAGTGCCACAGAAGGGCCAGCACCAGCGGCGGCACCAGCGCCGCGCAGGGCAGAAAATCCGACAGCTGGCCATAGCACTGGGTGGACATGAGAAAGGCCATGAAAAACGGGCAAACCGGGGCCAGCAGGTCCGGGCAGGCGGCCAGCAGCCAGATGACGATGCACCCCAGGGCCGCTACGCCGTAGACCGGCTCGCCGGCGGCCATGAACGCCGCAGACATGGTCAGCAGAACGGGAAAATACGCCCGGCTCATCCAAAAGCGCTGGGCGGCCCGGCTGAGCCGGGAAAAAAGCGTATACAAAGTCCGGCGCATCCGGGCCCACAGGCCCGTCGCCAGATCAAGAGACGGCATCCACATAGCACACTGCGCTCCTTTACCGCAGAAACTACCTTTTTAGATACTTGGAAAATCTTTTTTCATCATCCTGGCCCGGCGCATCCCTTCCTGTCAGGTGCGGGGCCGAAAAATCTTACTCTCGGGACATTATATCATAAAAAGTTTGAAGGATTTGTAAACTTTTGGGCCCATTCGCTGCAAGCAGCGGCCTGGTACCCCAGTATCGTGTACTTTATCACGTTCAGGGCCGTCTGTCAAGTTGTAAACTCCACATTTTCCTCCGAATAAACCTGCCATTTACTGTATAGCTTTGCAGAATTTTGTCCTTCTGCAGCAGACAAGCGGAAGGGAAGCACGAAAGCCCTCCCTCTGCCGTTCGGCAGAGGGAGGGCTTTTGCAGCTCTATAAGTCAACGTTATTGATAGCGGTCCTTATAGTATTTCTTATAATAGCCGCTGCTGCTTGTGTGGATGTTGTTGCGCACGACACCCAGGATCCGGCTGCCGCATTTTTTCAGCTGGTCCACGACCTCCACCGCCTGGTGGCAGCGCACCTGATGGTCGGAGATCACCAGAATCGCTCCGTCGCACTTGGCGGCCACCACCGCCGCGTCGATGACGCTGCCCAGCGGCGGAAGGTCGATGAGCACATAGTCATACGATTCCCGGACCGTGCCCAGCAGCGTTAAAACAGTCTTGTTCACTTCGCCTTTGCCCCCCGCTTCTTCTCTTGATAGGGCCTGCGCTCCTTGGCGCCATAGGCCCGGCAGCAGCCGTATTTCCCCGTCTTTTTCCCATCGGCACAGGGGATGCTGGCCAGAACGCTGAGGCCCAGCATCTGCTGGATATCTATCTGGCTCCCCTGTGGGTGAATACGAGAGCAGCCGTTTTCAGCAGGCACTGCACGTCCAGCAGGACGGACTGACGCTCGATATACTCCATGTCGTATACGATCTTCTCCTCCGGCCTCAGATCATACCCGCCGTTGACCTGAGCCCATCCGGTCAGGCCGGGGGTCACCATCATGCGGTTGGAAAAGCCCGGGATATACGTCTCAAACTCCCGATAGAAATAGGCACGCTCCGGCCTGGGCCCCACAAGGCTCATGTCGCCCCGCAGGATGTTCCACAGCTGGGGCAGCTCATCCAGCCGGGTGCGCCGGAGGAGCTGGCCGAAACGGGTGCAGCGCAGTCGATCTGCCAGCCTGGCCGGGATATAAAACGCACACTTGCACACTGTGTTCATTATTTGTGAAGAACTACCATGATTATGAAAAATTTCACAAAATCATGTTGCGAAAATTTTCCCCATATGATAAAATATTAGACGAATCGTTTAATGAAAAACGATTTGGAACGAAAATCTCCAACGAAACATAGAGGAGGAAAGGAATGAACCCCCAAACTGATCGTGCTGCCGCCATTGTGGAGCAGTATGGCTGCAAGACGGAGAACCTCATCGCCATTTTGCAGGACATCCAGGCGGCATACAACTATCTCAGCGAGGCCAACCTGACGTTGGTGGCCGACCGCCTGGGCATCAGCGTGTCCAAGGTATACAGCGTGGCCACCTTCTATGAAAACTTCTCCCTGGAGGCCAAGGGCAGGCACATCATCAAGGTCTGCGCCGGAACCGCCTGCCACGTCCGCAAGTCCGGCCCCATTTACGACGCCATTTACGAGTATCTGGGCCTGTCCGGCAAGCGCAGGACCAGCGACGACGGCATGTTCACCCTGGAGACGGTGGCCTGTCTCGGCGCCTGCGGCCTGGCCCCGGTGATGACCGTGGACGGCGAGGTCCACGCCAAAATGTCCCCCACCAGCGCCCTGGAGCTGCTGGAGAAGATCCGGAAGGAGGAGGCCGCCCAATGAAGCTCACCCGCGACGCGTTCTGCGACCTGCGCAACGAGGCCCAGCGGGCCCTGCGCCGCAGCAAGGAGACCCCCTCCGTGCTGATCTGCGCCGGTACCGGCTGCATCGCCGGCGGTGCCATGAAGATCTATGAAAACCTCCGGGCCGAGTGCGAAAGCCGGAATCTGCCGGTGTACATCGGCCTCAAGCACGACACCGACGAGGAAAAGAGCCTGCACGTCAAGATGAGCGGCTGCCACGGCTTCTGCGAGATGGGCCCCCTGGTCCACATCGAGCCCATGGGCATCATGTACATCCACGTCAAGCCCGAGGACTGCCACGAGATCCTGGAAAAGACCGTTCTGGGCGGCGAGATCATCGACCGCCTGGTGTACCGTCTGAACGACGTGGCCTATCCCCGGCAGGAGGACATTCCTTTCTATAAGAAGCAGCACCGGGTGGTGCTGGAGAACTGCGGCACCAGCGACGCCGAGGACATCGAGGAGTACATCGCCAAGGGCGGCTACTCCGGCTTCGAGCGGGCCCTGTTCGAGATGACGGATGAGCAGATCTGCCGGGATATCATCGACTCCGGCCTCCGGGGCCGGGGCGGCGGCGGCTTCCCCGCCGGCAGCAAGTGGGACGGCGCCCGCCGCCAGAAGGCCGACAAGAAGTACATCGTCTGCAACGGCGACGAGGGCGACCCCGGCGCCTTCATGGACCGCTCCATTATGGAGGGCAACCCCCATTCCGTGCTGGAGGGCATGATGATCGCGGGCCTGGCCGCCGGCAGCGACGAGGGCTATATCTACGTCCGGGCCGAGTATCCCCTGGCCGTGTCCCGGCTGAAAGCCGCCATTGCCAAGGCCCAGGAGCTGGGCCTGCTGGGGGACGACATTCTGGGCAGCGGCTTCAATTTCCACCTCCATGTGAACCGGGGCGCAGGCGCCTTTGTCTGCGGCGAGGGCAGCGCCCTGACCTCCTCCATCGAGGGCAAGCGCGGCATGCCCCGGGTGAAGCCTCCCCGCACCATTGAGCACGGCCTGTGGGGCAAGCCCACCGTCCTCAACAATGTGGAGACCTTCGCCAACGTTCCCCTGATCATCCGCAACGGCGTGGACTGGTACCGGCACATCGGCACCGAGAAGAGTCCCGGCACCAAGGCCTTCGCCCTGACCGGCAACGTGGTGAACACCGGCCTGATCGAGGTCCCCATGGGCACCACCGTCCGGGAGGTCATCTTCGACATCGGCGGCGGCATTCCCGACGGGAAGAAATTCAAGGCCGTGCAGATCGGCGGCCCCTCCGGCGGCTGCTGCTGCGCCAGCAGCGAGCATCTGGACCTGCCCCTGGACTTCGACTCTCTGAAGAAGATCGGGGCCATGATCGGCTCCGGCGGCCTGGTGGTCATGGACGAGGACACCTGCATGGTGGAGACTGCCCGCTTCTTCATGAGCTTCACCCAGAACGAGAGCTGCGGCAAGTGCGTTCCCTGCCGGGAGGGCACCAAGCGCATGCTGGAGATCCTGGACCGCATCGTCGGCAACGAGGGCACCATGGAGGACCTGGAGCTGCTGGAGAATCTGTCCAACACCATTACCGAGACGGCTCTGTGCGGCCTGGGCCAGAGCGCCTGCAAGCCTGTGCAGAGCACCCTGCGCTATTTCCGGGACGAGTATCTGGCCCATGTGGTGGACCACCACTGTCCCATCTGCAATGGCCGCAAGCGCCATCTGGAGATCATTCCCGAGCTGTGCAAGGGCTGCGGCAAGTGCGCCCGGAACTGCCCCATGGACGCCATCTCCGGCCAGATCCGCATGCCCCACGTCATCGACACCACCAAGTGTATCCACTGCGGCGCTTGCTGGGGAGCCTGCCCCTTCGGCGCTATCGACGCCATTGAGGAGGAGGTATGACCATGGCCAAGGGAATCATGATCGTAGACGGCCAGCGGGTGCCGTTCGACGGGGAGAAAAACGTCCTCTCCGTGATCCGCAAGGCGGGCATCGACATGCCCACCTTCTGCTACTATTCCGAGCTTTCGGTCCACGGCGCCTGCCGGATGTGCATCGTGGAAAACGTGAAAACCGGCAAGATCGACGCCTCCTGCTCCATGGAGCCTCGGGACGGGCTGGAGATCCGCACCAACACCGCCCGGCTGCTGCGGCACCGGCGGATGATCCTGGAGCTGATGCTGGCCTCCCACGACTGCAGCTGCACCACCTGCGCCAAAAGCGGCAACTGCCGCCTGCAGGCCCTGGCCCAGCGCTTCGGCGTCAGCCGGGTCCGCTTCCCGGACACCCGGGAGCGCTATGAGCAGGACAACACCAGCCCCGCCATTTTCCGGGACCCCAACAAGTGCATTCTCTGCGGCGACTGCGTCCGGGTGTGCGAGGAGCTCCAGGGCCAGGGCATCCTGAACTATGCCCATCGCGGCAGCGAGCTGCAGGTGATGCCCGCCTTTGACAAGAAGCTGGACCAGACCAAGTGCGTGGGCTGCGGCCAGTGCGCCGCCGTGTGCACCACCGGCGCCATCACCGTGAAAAACCAGATCGGCCAGGCCTGGCAGGCCCTCCACGACCCCAAGAACCGGGTGGTGGTGCAGATCGCCCCGGCGGTCCGTGTGGCCCTGGGCGAGGAGTTCGGCCTGCCCGCCGGCGCCAACGTTATGGATAAGCTGGTGAAGGCCCTGAAGCTCATGGGCGTGGAGGAGGTGTACGACACCAACTTCGCCGCCGATATGACCACCATCAGCGAGGCCCAGGAGTTCCTGGCCCGGCTGAAAAACGGCGGTCCCTTCCCCATGTTCACCAGCTGCTGCCCAGCCTGGGTGAAGTATCTGGAGCTCAACGACCCCAAGTATCTGCACAACATCTCCTCCTGCAAGTCCCCCATGGAGATGTTCGCCGCCGTGCTGCGGGATAAGTACCGGGAGAAGGACGCCGCCGACGGCCGCCGCACCTATCACATGGCCATCATGCCCTGCACCGCCAAGAAGATGGAGGCCGCCCGGCCCGAGTTTACCCAGGAGGGCCGCCCGGACGTGGACCTGGTCATCACCACCCGGGAGCTGGTGGATATGATCCGGGAGGCCGGTATCCAGCTGACGGAGCTGGAGCCGGAGGCCCCGGACCTGCCCTTCGGCCTGGGCTCCGGCGCTGCCGTGATCTACGGCGTCACCGGCGGCGTGGCCGAGGCCGTGGTGCGCTACTGTCTGCCGGACAAGAGCAACAACGCCCTTCAGGCCATCCGGGTCACGGACCTGCGGGGCGACGGGGCCATCCGTGAGGTGAACCTCACCGTGGAGGGGCAGGAGCTGCACCTGGCCATCGTCAACGGCCTGTCCCACGCCAAGGAGCTGATCGCCGACGTGGAGGCCGGAAAGCGCTTTTACCACCTGGTGGAGGTCATGACCTGCCAGGGCGGCTGCGTAGGCGGCGCCGGTCAGCCCTATGGCCTGACGGCGGCCAAGAAGCGCCGGGGCGCGGGCCTGTACGAGGCGGACTCCTCCGCCATGTTCAAGCGGGCGGAGAAGAACCCCATCGTCACCCGTCTGCTGGAGGACTACGGTCCCGACCGCTGTCATGAGCTGCTGCACGTCCATTACGGAGAATAATTGAACACGCCAACAGGCCGTCCGGCACCTGCCGGACGGCCTTTTTATACCCCGCGCCTTGGCTCTCCCTCTGGGAGAGCTGTCGGCGCAGCCGACTGAGAGGGCCTGTAGGGGCGGACGACCCTGTCCGCC
>NZ_JAJEPW010000025.1:0-43699 GCF_020687045.1 Brotocaccenecus cirricatena | reverse complement strand
CTGTCCACCTCGGTGGACAGCCGCTTTTTACTTCAAGTCGGGTATCAGCCCTCCCGCACATAGTCATAGGCCGTGCGCAGGGTGCCGCTGGAGGCGTAGATATTCCCGCATTTCCGGAAGCCGTAGCCCTCAATGGCGGCCTGCATGGCGCGGTTATCCGCGTGGGTGTCCACCCGCACATAGTCGGAAAGGCCGGTGCAAAAGTCGAAACAGGCCCGGGACACCCCGCGGACCGTGCCGCTTGAGGCCAGGCGGTGGATGGTGCCGTAGGGCCGGTCCGCGTGCCACCGTCCGTTCAGCAGCACCTGATAGGTGGGCTCGTCGCCGATGATGAAGGAAAAGGTCCCCACAACGGTTCCGTTCTCCGTGAGCACATAGCTGTCGCCCCGGGCAATGTCCGGCAGCAGCTCGGGAAGCCCCGGATAGTCGCCGCCCCACTGGGTGGGGTTGCCGTGGGCGGCCATGTACGCCTTGGCGGCCCGGAAGATCTCCAGAATGGCGGGGACGTCATCGGTCGTGCTCTTTCGGATCTCCATGGCGTTATTGCTCCGTGCTCTTGTTGGCGAAAATGACGCCCAGGGTGATCAGCACCGCCCCCAGGATGCTCATCCAGCTGATTTTCTCGTCCAGAAGCAGCCAGCCCACCACCACGGTGACAAAGGGGGAGGCATACAGGTAGTTGTTGGTGACCACCACGCCCAGGCGCTTGAAGGCGATGTTCCAGATGGCGAAGCACACGGCGTTGCCGAATACGCCCAGAAACAGCCAGGAGATCAGGATATTGGGCTGGGTGAACAGGGGCGTCAGGCTGGGCAGACCGTCCGTCAGCAGCACCAGAGGCAGGGAGGTCAGGAAGGCCCACAGGAACACCCGGCGGGTCACCAGGAAGTTGTCGTACCGCTCGGTATATTTCTTCACCAGGATGGAGTATACCGCCCACATCAGGGCGGCGGCCAGGGCCAGCAGGTCCCCCAGAGGGCTCAGGTGGAAGGACAGGGTGCCGTTGAGCACCACCAGCACCACACCGGCAATGGCCACCACCGCGCCGATGTATACCAGCTTTCCCAGCTTTTCGCCCTTCCGGGAGAACAGCTGGGCCAGGATCACCGTCAGGATGGGGGACATGGACACCAGAATGCTGACGTTGGCGGCGGAGGTGTGGGCCGCGGCGGTGTTCTGCAGGAAGAAGTAGAAGCTGCCGCCGGTGATGCCGATGAGGATGAACATCAGTTCATCCTTCCAGGGGAGCTTCATGGTTTTGGGCCGCAGGGCCCACAGGGTCAGGTATGCAAGCCCCATCCGCAGGGGGATGATCTGGGTGGGGGTGTAGGCCGTCAGCATGACCTTGGTCAGCACGAAGCAGCTGCCCCAGACCAGGATGGTGAACAGGGCATAAATATGCCCCAGGGTTTTCTCTTTCATGGTTCTTCTCTCCTCTTTCTATCCTCGCGTTTGGTTTGCGGACCCGCAAAATGCCCGGCACTGCCGGGCATTTTGCTTGGGTTTAGATTACCTGTGTCAATCCTGGGGCAGGGTGGGGGTCTCGCCGTTCAAAACCTGCTGGATCAGGCCCTTGGCGGTGTTGATCTGTGTGGCGTCGGGCCACATGACCCACAGCTCCTCGCCTCCGGCGGAATAGCACGGCTCCATGCCGCCCTCGCCGCTGACAGAGTAGCTGGTGATGTTCCAGTGAACGTTGTCCCGCAGCTGCATCTGCACCAGGCTGCTGATGTCCTCATAGGTCAGGCTGGTGATGAAGGAGGTGGACACGGCGTCCAGCACCTTCTGATAGCCCTTGAGGATGGCGGGGGAGGAGGCCTTATCCACGATGGCACGGATCACGGCCATCTGGTTCTTGCCGCGCTGGTTGTCGCCGTCGTCAAAGGCGTGGCGCTCCCGGGCGAAGCACAGGGCCTGCTCGCCGTTGAGGTGGTTGATACCCTTGGTAAAGGTGTAGCCCGCCATGTGGATGCCGTCGCCGTTTTCGTTGGGCACCTCCATGCCCACGGTGGTGAACTCATAGTCGGAGTTCACGTCCACGCCGCCCAGGGCGTCCACGATCTTCTTCAGCCCAGCGAAGTTCACCCGGGCGTAGTAGTCCGCCTTCACGCCGTAGAGATTCCCCAGAACGGCGGCGGACTCGTCGATGCCGTACATACCGGCGTGGGTCAGCTTGTCCCGCTGGCCGTTGCGGGCCAGGGGCACATAATAATCCCGGGGGGTATTGATCAGCAGGATCTGGTGGGTCCGGGGATGGATCACCGCCAGAATGTTCACGTCGCTGAGGCTCTGGATATTGATGTCCGAGCTGCGGGCGTCGATGCCGCTGCAATAGACGACGAAGGGCTGGGAGGTGATGGAAGCGTTGGGCTTGATGGGCTCCAGCTCCTTGGTGGTGCTGAACTCATAGATGATGCGGGTGTCCTGGGTGAAGGTGCTGTAATCGTCCAGCGAATCCAGGGCGGTGAGATAGCCGGAATTGAGGATGATGGCCCCTGCGTTTCCGTCGTACAGGGCGTCCGCCAGGGAGGTCAGGTCTGCGTAGGTGCTGGTATCCACACGGCCGCCTAGGCCGTCCTTGATGTCGTCCAGCAGGGCCTGGGTATTGTTGGCGCTGATGTCGGCGTCCTCGCTGAGGATGCCGAAGGTGTAGCCCACGGTATCGCCGATGCTGCGGGCGGGATCATCCGCCATGACCACCACATAGGAGGTAGTTTTTTGCAGGTTCTTGCCGGCGATGGCCAGCAGGGCACTTTTGCCGGAGGCGGCGGCCACAGAGCCATACAGCATCAGACCCGAAAGGATCACCGCCAGCAGGCCGCACACCAGCTTGCTGGTCTTGACCCGGCGGATGGGCAGCTGGATGATCACATGGCCCGCGTTGATCAGAAGCAGCACGATCTCGATGAGAATCAGATAGAGGTCCGTCAGCAGCTTGGTGGACATCAGCTGCACCAGCAGCACCAGGCTGCAGATCATCAGCAGGCCCATGGCCGCTATACCGAACCAGTCGGCACTGGTGCGGTATAGCCGGTGCCGTCTGCGGCGGGGCTGTTCTTGTTCGTTCATAAGCGTTCCGTCCTTTCTGTGTTACGGGTTCACAACAGGCGTCTCGCCCCGGAGAACCTGCTGGATCAGGTCCTGGGCAGTGGCGACCATCCGTTCATTGGGCAGGACCACGGCGTACCGGGCGTCATTTCCCAGACTGTAGCAATAGTCGGCGCTGTTTTCGCCGGCAAGGCCGTATGTAGTGATGTTCCAGCCGGACATATCCTGCAGCTGCATCTTCACCAGGGAGATGATGTCCTCCTTGGGCATATTGGTGGCGATGGAGTCGGAGGCGGCGGCCAGAACGTCCTGATAACTCTTGAGAATGGCCGGGGAGGCGGCCTTATTGACGATGCCCTGGATCACCAGCATCTGGTTGCGGCCCCGCTGCATATCGCCGTCGTCAAAGGCGTCCCGCTCCCGGGCGAAGGCCAGGGCCTGGCGGCCGTCCAGGTGGTTCAGCCCCTGCTGGAAGGAGTAGGCGGCGAAGTGGAAGTTGCCGCTGCCGTCCTCGTCGGGCACCTCCATGCCCACAGTGTTGAAGGCCACGTCCGAGTTCACGTCGATGCCGCCCAGGGCATCGATAACGCCCACCAGCCCCGCAAAGTGGACCCGGGCGTAATAGTTCACGTCCACGTTATACAGCTGCTCCAGGCCCTTGATGGACTCCTCGATGCCGTAGAGGCCGAAGTGGGTGAGCTTATCCTTCTGGCCCTTGGAGGGGAGGGTCAGGTAGTAGTCCCGGGGGGTGCTGACCAACAGAATCTGGTGGGTGGAGGGGTTCACAACAGCCAGAATATTGGTATCGCTGCGGCTGTTCAGGGGAATATAATCCACCCGCTCATCGGTGCCGCTGCAATACACCACGAAGGGCTCCCGGGAAATATTGGCGTTGGGGGCAATGGGCTCTGCATCCGGGTTGTCAATGGAGAACCGGTAAATGACCTTGGTGTCCTTGGAGAAATTCTGATACCCCTCCGTGCCCTTCAGGACGGAGAAATAGCTGTTGTTGAGGATGATGGCGTCCACCTGCTTATTCAGCAGAGCATCGGCCAGCTGGGGCAGGGTGCCGAAGGTTTCGGTCTGCACCTGGCCCATGCCGTCCTCGATGTGGGACAGCAGGGCGTCGGTGTTCTCCCGGTCCAGGGCCTCCAGGATGCCATAGGTATAGCCGAAGGTGTCGTTGACGGTTTCGGCCTTGTCATCCGCCCGGACCACCACGGAAACGGTGGTCTTGGCGGAGCCGCCGGAGGTGATGTTGGACAGGAACTTCATAAAGGAGCCTGCGGCGGTGGAGGTGAAGATCATGGCGGCGGAGAGCACCAGGGCCACCACGGAACAGATCAGCTTCCCGGCCACGCTGCGGCGCACCGGCAGCTGCACAAAGGCGTGCAGTCCGTTGAGAAGCACCAGCACCAGGATGAACACGACGGTCAGCGCCGTGGTCAGCACTCCGGCGTCCAGCACCCGCACCAGCAGGATCACGCTGCACACCAGCATACACACCAGGGCCAGCAGTCCCAGCCAATCTGCCGGGCCCCGGCTTCCGCCCCGGGAACCGTAATAGGATGAATAGGCATTTCTGCGACGATAACTCATGGGTTTTCTCCTTGTTTTTTCTCTATATCTTTTTGCGTGTGCCGCTCAGGGGATCTGAGGCGTTTCGCCGGACATGACCTGGCGGATGAGCTCTTTTGCGGTATTGACGGTGTCCATATTGGGGCGCATGACCCAGGCGGCATCGCCCAGAGCATAGCAATACGAGGTATCGCCGGAGCCGGAGACGGCGTAGCTGGTAACGTGCCAGCCGGACATATCCTGCAGCTGCATCTGCACCAGGGAGGCGATGTCGTCATAGCTCAGACTGGTGATGAACGCATCGGACAGGGAGGACAGCAGCGTCTGATAATTTTTCAGCACGGCAGGGGAGGAGGCCTTGCTGATAATGGCCTGAATCACGGCCATCTGGTTTTTGCCCCGCTGGTTGTCGCCGTCGGCGAAGGCGTACCGTTCCCGGGAGAAGCACAGGGCCGCCTCACCGTTCAGATGATTGACACCCTCGGTGAAGTTATAGCCACCCATGGAGAAGGTCTTGGTGGAATATACGTCCACGCCGCCCAGAGCGTCCACGAGCTTGGTGAGACCGGCGAAGTTCACCCGCATATAGAAGGACGTGTGGGTGCCGTAGAGATTGTCCAGGGTCTGCATGGACTCGCCGGTGCCGTAGATCCCGGCGTGGGTCAGCTTGTCCAGCTGGCCGTTGTGGGCCAGGGGCAGATAGTAGTCCCGGGGGGTGTTCACCAATAGGATCTGCCGGGTGGTGGGGTTCACCACCGCCAGAATGTTCACATCGCTGCGGCTGGTGATGTTGATGTTGCTGCTGCGGGCGTCGATGCCGCTGCAATAGACCACGAAGGGGTCCTTGGTCACGTCCACCTGGGCGTTGGTATCCGCCGGGGCGGGCTCCACGGTCTTGGTGGTGGTGTATTCATACAGAATCCGGGTGCGGTCGGAGAAGTCGGCATAGCCCTCCTGCTCCTCCAGCAGGGGGATATACCCCTTGTTCAGCAGGATGGCCCCCACCTGGTCGTCGTACAGAGCGTCGGTCAGCAGGGCAGGGGAGGCGTAGGCCGTGTGCTCTGCCGCTCCCAGCTTCTCCTGCAGCTGCTGCAGCAGGGACTGGGTGTTCTCGGTATCCCGGTCCTCCAGAATGCCGAACCGGTAGCCCTTGACGTCGTCCAGACTCTGGGCCGGGTCATCGGCGTTGACGATGACGCAGGTGATGTCCGTCTCCACGGACTTGTCCGCCACATCGGTGATGGCGTGCTGCACGGAACCAAGAGCCACCGCGCCATAGAGCATGGCGGCGGCCAGCACCAGGGCCACGATGCCGCAGGCGATCTTTCCGCCGGTTTTCTCCCGGTGGGGCAGCTGGACCCAGCCGTGCAGACCGCTGAGCACCAGAAGCGCCCCAACTGCCAGCAGCAGCTGGCCGGTGGGCAGGAACTTGGTGGATATCAGCCGCACCACCAGCACCGCGCTGCAGATCACCAGCACGGCGAAGGCGACCAGGCCGAACCAATCCGCCCCGCTGCGGCGGGGGGAGGAGGTCTTTTCGGTTGTCATAGCGTGTCTCCTTTGCAATGGGATAAGTCGCCGGTGCGCCGCTTCGCAAAGCACACCTATTATAACAGTCTCCTATTATATATCCTGCGGCCGCAAATTTCCATCCCAAATTGTAACAATTATATGAATTTCCCCATATTTACCAGCCTGCTCCCCGGTTTCATACGGTAAAACGGTTGAAGCGGCGGAAAAAATGTGGTATGATGAACTACACTGTCGGACCCGGCGCGGAACACCGGGTCCGGAATATGAGGAGGAAAACAGATATGAAGGCAGCTCTTGTTATCATGGCGGCCGGGCTTGGCTCCCGCTATGGCGGAAATAAACAGGTGGACGGCGTAGGCCCCGGCGGCGAAATTCTGATGGAATACTCCATCCACGACGCCATCCGGGCGGGCTTCACCAAGATCGTGTTCATTATCAAAAACGATATGCAGGACCTGATGCGCAGCCTCTGCGGCAACCGGAGTGCCGGGCTGACGGCCCGGGACGGGGAGCCGGTGGAGGTATGCTACGCCGTGCAGGACTATTCCAGCCTGCCGGCCTTCTATACCGTGCCCGCCGGGCGTACCAAGCCCTTCGGCACCACCCACGCCGTGCTGTGCGCCCGGCCCTATGTGCAGGAGCCCTTCTGCGTCATCAACGCCGACGACTATTACGGCGTGGACGCCTACCGGGCCATCTATGAGGAGCTGGGCCGTCTGCCGCAGCAGGGGAAGGCCACCATGGTGGGCTATCTGCTGCGCAACACCGTCAGCGCCCACGGTACCGTGTCCCGGGGCGTGTGCCAGGTGGAAAACGGCCACCTGGCCGGGATTCACGAGGCTCTGAAGATCCAGCTGTTCCCCGACGGCAGCATTGCCGACGTGGCCGACGGCCAGCGCCGTGAGCTGGCGGCGGATACGCCGGTGTCCATGAACTTCTGGGGCTTCATGCCGTCGATTTTTGACCAGATGGAGACTTATCTGGAGGACTTCCTCCGCGCCCTGCCGCCGGAGGAGCTGAAGGCCGAGTGCCTGCTGCCCAACATGGTAGGGGACCTGCTGAAGAAGGGGCAGCTGTCCGTGTCCGTGCTGCACTCGGCGGACCGCTGGTTCGGCATGACCTATCACGAGGACCGCCAGGCCGTGGCCCAGGAGCTGGCCCGGCTCCACGAAAACGGTACATATCCCGCTACGCTGCGGAACTGAAAAGGAGAATCACTTCACATGCAAAGCAGCAGAAAACAGCCGTCCCGGCGACTGGAAAAGCGAGAAAATAGCCGCCGTTGGCTACTGATCCCGGCCCTGTGCGCCGCCGTCATTCTGGCGGTGGTGCTGATTGTGGAGCTGAACAAACAGCCCCAGGTGCTGCCGGACAACTCCAACACCACTCCCGTTTCCCATGACCAGCCCACGACTCCGGACCCCGAACCGGAGCCGGACCCAGAGCCTATACCGGAGCTTCTGACTCTGGTGAACCCCTGGAATCAGGTGCCGGAGGACTGGACGGTGGACTTAGTGACCCTGCCCAACGGACTGGAGATCGACAAGCGCTGCTATGACGCGCTGATGGACATGATCGACGGATGCTACGACGCCGGCCTGACGCCGGTGATCTGCTCTGCCTACCGGACTCAGGACTTCCAGCAGACCCTGTATGACAACAAGGTGTCCAAGTGGATGGAGCAGGGCTATAGCCGGGAGGAGGCCCGGGAGAAGGCCGGGCATCAGGTGGCGGTCCCCGGCACCAGCGAGCACCAGCTGGGGCTGGCGGTGGACATTGTGGACGTCAATTATCAGCTGCTGGACACCAACCAGGAGAACACCGCCGTGCAGAAGTGGCTACTGGAAAACAGCTGGCGCTATGGCTTCATCCTGCGCTATCCCACGGACCAGACGGATGTCACTGGAATCGTGTATGAACCGTGGCATTATCGGTATGTCGGTAAGGAGTACGCCCAGGACATCTACAAGAAGGGTCTCTGCCTGGAGCAGTATCTGGAGCAATGGGGAAAGTAAGACACTGGCTCATGCGGCAAGAGTGGAAAAAACAATGGACAAACACCTATGATCGCTTCAGGTACCGGATGCAATAATAACGGCGGCCCGGGTGGCTTGTGCGCTGACTGCAAACGCAGCCGGTACACGCTACCCGGGCCGGAATTGTTTTCAAATAGGTGCAGTACTGACTCATACTGAGCGCGCACGCACAGCGTGCGTAAACACACTGTGACTAAAACCCGCAAACTCTGCACCGGGGCCGCACAGGGGACCCCGGAAGCGCAATCTTTGATCCGGATGCCCATTCAGCCCAAATGCGCTCTACGCCTACTCGCAATTGAACAAAATTTACATTTTGTTCAATCTTGATTGCACCAAAAAAATGCCCCCCCTTCCTGGCTGGTTCCGTGAATGACAAAAGCACCGGGAGTTCTTCTCTCCGTGAACCGCCCCTTGCTATTTTTTCGCGCCTGTGGTATCGTATCAGACGCCGGGCCGTTGTCCGGCTATGCCATTCAATAAGGAGACTCCCATGAAAATCGCTTCCTGGTGCCGGGCCAACGCCATGCCCCTGATTGCTGTGCTGACAGCGGCGGTCACGGCCTGTTTTGTGCCGCCGGACGCGGCCTATGCCGGATATTTCGACTGGAAAACCCTATCCTGCCTGTTCTGCGTGCTGGCGGTGGTGTGCGCCCTGCGCAGTGTGGGCCTGTTCCCGGTGATCGCCCGGCAGCTGCTGCAGCTGTTCGGAACCGCCCGCAGCGTGGGCACGGCCCTGGTGCTCATCACGCTGGTGGGCTCCATGCTGCTGACTAACGACACGGCCCTTCTGACCTTTCTGCCTCTGAGCTGGATGGTCCTGCAGGAGGCGGGACAGGAAAAGCTGACCGCCTATGTCTTTATCCTGCAAAACTGCGCCGCCAACTTAGGCGGTATGCTGACCCCCTTCGGGAATCCCCAGAACCTATATCTGTTCGACCACTATCACATTCCCGTGGGCCAGTTCCTGTCCATTATGCTGCTGCCGTTTGCCCTATCCACGGGGCTGATCCTGCTGTGCTGCCTGCTGATCCCCCGGCAGGTGCTGGCGGTGCCCCAGCGGGAGCTGACGCTGGACAAGCCCCGGGCCATCGCATACGGACTGCTGTTCTGTCTGGCCGTGGGGATGGTCCTGCGGGCGGTCCCCTACCCTGTGGGCCTGGCGGTCATCGCGGCGGCGCTGGCCGTTATGGATCCTCGGGCGCTGAAAAGCGTAGACTGGGGGCTGCTGGTGACCTTTGCCGCGTTTTTCGTGTTCTCCGGCAACATGGCCCGGATTCAGCCGGTGCGGGAGCTGTTCGGCCGACTGCTGGCCCATGGCGTCCTGCCGGTATCGGCGCTGACGTGCCAGGTGATCAGCAACGTCCCCGCCGCCATTCTGCTGAGCCAGTTCACGGACCGCTTTCGGGAGCTGCTGATCGGCGTCAACATCGGCGGCGCCGGAACGCTGATTGCGTCCCTGGCCAGCCTCATCACCTTCCGGGAATACACCCGCCGCTGCCCGGAGCAGACCGGCCGGTTCCTGGGCCTGTTTACCCTGGTCAGCTTCGGCTTCCTGGCAATTCTGCTGGCGGCGCTGAGCCTGTAGGGGTTTACAGCCGGGTCGGATTGCGGTATGATTAAGCCATAGAAAGCGAGGTGCGAAGCCATGGACTACCGGGAGGATTCCCCGGAAATTCTGCTGGATTTCCTGTCGTATCATGAGACCATCAAGGCCCACTCCCAGCGGACAGTGGACGAATATTATCTGGACCTGCGGAATTTTTTCCGCTATCTGAAGTGGACCCGGGATCCGGCGCTGCAGGAGCAGCCCATGGAGTCCGTGGACGTCCGGGACGTGGACCTGACCTTCGTGGGCTCCGTGACCCTGACGGAAATCTACGCCTACATGTCCTACCTCAGCCGGGACCGGGTGCTTCACCCCAACAGCGACCGGTCCGCCAAGGGACTGAACCCCACCTCCCGGGCCAGGAAGCTGGCCACCATCCGCTCCTTTTACGGGTATCTGTGCAACAAAGTCCACAGGCTGGACCGCAACCCGGTGAAGGACATCGACGCGCCCAAGCTGAAAAAGACCCTGCCCCGCTATCTGACGCTGGATGAGAGCATTTCCCTGCTGGAATCCGTGGACGGGCCCAACCGGGAGCGGGATCTGTGCATCCTGACGCTGTTTCTCAACTGCGGACTGCGTATTTCGGAGCTGATCGGGCTGAACCTGTCGGACATTCACGAGGATGCCCTGCGGGTCCTGGGCAAGGGCAATAAGGTGCGCATGGTGTACCTGAACCAGGCGTGCCTGGACACGCTGCGGGACTATCTGGCGGTGCGGCGGCCCATAACCGGGCCGGACCGGGATGCCCTGTTCCTGTCGGCCCGCAACCAACGGATCAGCCGCTCCATGGTCAACGCCCTGGTGAAAAAGCACCTGTCCCAGGCGGGGCTGGACAGCACCCAGTATTCCTCCCACAAGCTGCGCCACACCGCCGCCACCCTGATGCTGCAAAACGGCGTGGACGTGCGGGCGGTGCAGGAGGTCTTGGGCCACGAGCACCTGAATACCACGGAAATATACACCCATATCGACAACGAGGCCCTGCGGGTGGCTGCAAAGGCAAATCCCTTGTCACAGGTGAAGACCAAAGGGAAAATCAAGGATGACGACAACTGAGAGGGTCCGTGTGGACCCTCTCCCCTTTTTGCGGCAATTTCCGGGGAGAACCGGGAATTTTTCCGGCCAGGCCATTGACATTCTGCCCGGAATGCTATACCCTAACGAGAGGTAATTATTTTATATGGAGGTTTCTCATGAATACGGCAGAGCTTTCCAGCATGAGCAAGCAGGTCCGGCGGGATATCATCAACATGACCGCCAACGCCGGCAGCGGCCACCCCGGTGGTTCCCTGTCTGCGGCAGACCTGATGACTTGCCTGTTTTTCAACCACATGCATGTGGATCCCAAGCACCCGGACGACCCCAATCGGGACCGTTTCGTGCTGAGCAAGGGCCACGCGGCCCCCTGCTACTATGCGGTCCTGGCGGAGATGGGCTTCATCAGCCGGGATGAGTTCAAGAATTTCCGCCAGCTCCACAGCATTCTCCAGGGTCACCCCGACAGCAAGAAGGTCCCCGGCGTGGACGCCGCCACCGGCTCCCTGGGCCAGGGCTGTTCCATCGCCGTGGGCATGGCCCTGGGTGCCAAGGTGCAGCATAAGGACTGCAAGGTCTATACCCTGCTGGGCGACGGCGAGTGCCAGGAGGGCCAGATTTGGGAGTCCTTCATGGCAGCGGCCCACTATCATCTGGATAACCTGACCATCATCATCGACAACAACGGCCTGCAGATCGACGGCACCAACGATGAGGTCATGTCCCTGGGCGACCTGCCCGCCAAGCTCCGGGCCTTCGGCCTGGACCTGCATGAGATCGACGGCCACGACATGGACACCATTGAGGCGGCCCTCAGCGCCCCCGCCGTCCCCGGCAAGCCCAAGTGCATCCTGGCCCACACCGTCAAGGGCAAGGGTGTCTCCTTCATGGAGAACCAGGTGGGCTGGCACGGCAAGGCCCCCAACGAGGAGCAGCGCCAGCAGGCTTTGAAGGAATTGGAGGACTGAGACCATGAGTGAAAAAATCGCAACCCGTGAAGCCTACGGCAAGGCTCTGGTAGAGCTGGGCGCCGCCAATGAGCAGGTGGTGGTGCTGGACGCCGACCTGGCCGGCGCCACTATGACCAAGCATTTCAAGGCCGCCTATCCCCAGCGCTTCTTCGACTGCGGCATTGCCGAGGCGGACATGATGAACATCGCCGCAGGCCTGTCTACCATGGGGCTGGTTCCCTTCTGCTCTACGTTTGCTATGTTCGGCGCAGGACGGGCCTATGAACAGATCCGCAACTCCATCGCCTATCCCAAGTTCAACGTGAAGATCTGCTGCTCCCACGCCGGCGTGTCCGTGGGCGAGGACGGCGGCAGCCACCAGGCCATCGAGGACATCGGTCTTATGCGCCTGATCCCCGGCATGACCGTCATCGTTCCCGCCGATGCCAAGGAGGCCCGGAAGGCCACCCTGGCCCTGGCGGAGTTCCGGGGTCCGGCCTATATGCGTCTGGCCCGTCTGGCCACCCCCGTGTTCGAGGAGGATTATCCCTTTGAGATCGGCAAGGCCAACGTCCTGCGGGAGGGCACCGACGCCGCCGTGTTTGCCTGCGGCCTGATGGTCAGCGAGACGTTGGCGGCCGCCAGGCTGCTGGAGGCCCAGGGCATCCGCATCGCGGTCATCAACGTCCACACCATCAAGCCCATTGACGCCGCCTGCGTCACCCAGTGGGCCGAAAAGTGCGGCAATGTGGTCACCGTGGAGGAGCACAGCGTCATCGGCGGCCTGGGCGACGCCGTGGCCGACGTGCTCATGGGCAAGGTCAGCTGCAAGTTCCGCAAGATCGGCGTCAACGATCAGTTCGGCCAGTCCGGCAAGGCTGCCGACGTTCTGCGGGAGTATGGACTCACCGCCGACCAGATCGCCGACCGCATCCGGGAGACTCTGTAACCTCATTCGATGCAAAAATCGGGAGAAATCGTCTGATTTCTCCCGATTTTTCTGTCCTGATATGATTATTGGGGAATGACCTGCACGATTCCCCGGGCGCAGTCCACGGACACGAAGGTGCCGTCCTTCAGGCGGCGGGTGGCGTCCGAGGCCGCCACGATGACGGGCTTATTCAGTAGCAGTCCCACGGTGGCCGTGTGACAGTCGGCGCTGGCCTCCTCGCTGACGATGGCCGCAGCCTGCCGCAGCCAGGGCAGCACCTCGTTGTTGGTATAGGGCACCACCAGCACATCGCCGGGGTGGAATTTCTCCGGAATATCCTCCAGCGTCCGGCAGACGCACAGCGGGCCGGAGGCGATCTGACTGCCCACGCCGATGGCGTTGACCAGGGAGCCGCCCACCTGAGCGATGCGGATCATATTGGTGGTGCCGGAAATTCCCACCGGCACGCCTGCGGTGACCACCACCAGGTCCCCGTGCTTCACCAGCCCCGCCTCCTGGGCGGACTGGATGGCCAGGTCCACCAGCTGATCGGTGCTGCTGGCCCGGGGCATGGTAATGGGCACCAGGCCCCAGTACAGGGCCATCTGGCGCTGGACCTGGGGGTCCAGCAGCAAGGCCACCACCGTGGCGGCAGGCCGGAACCGGCTGACCATCTGGGCGGTAATGCCCCGCTGGCTGACGGTCAGGATGGCGTCCGCGCCGATGTCCTCCGCCGTGGTGCAGGCGGCGTGGGCCGTGGCGGCGGTGATGGACAGCCGGGTGCGCTTGGGCGTCTTGGTGGGACAGATGCGGTCGATGTTGCTCTCGGTTTTCCGGGCGATGGCGTCCATGGTCTGAACGGCCTCCACCGGGTACTTCCCTGCCGCCGTCTCGCCGGAGAGCATAATGGCGCTGGTGCCGTCATAGATGGCGTTGGCCACGTCGGTGATCTCCGCCCGGGTGGGCCGGGGATTTTCGATCATGGAATCCAGCATCTGGGTGGCGGTGATCACGGGCTTCCCGGCGGCCACGCACTGGGCAATGATGTTCTTCTGAATGGCAGGGATCTCCGTGAAGTCGATCTCCACGCCCATGTCCCCCCGGGCCACCATGATGCCGTCAGCCACGGACAGGATGTCCGCCAGATTGCTGACGCCCTCCTGGTTCTCGATTTTGGCGATGATCCGGATCCTGGAGTGATTCTTATCCAGAATGTGCCGGATCTCCCGGATATCGGCGGCAGACCGGACAAAGCTGGCGGCGATGAAATCGAACCCCTGCCGGATACCGAACAGGATATCCTCCCGGTCCCGCTGGTTCATATACGGCATGGACAGGGACACGCCGGGAACGTTGACGCCCTTCTTGTCCTTCATCACGCCGTCGTTCTCCACCCGGCACCGGATCTCCCGTTCGGTGGTCTCCAGCACCGTCAGCCGCACCAGTCCGTCGTCCAGCAGGATGGTGTTACCGGGCTTCACGTCCTGGGGCAGCTGGGCATAGGTGATGGAGCTCCGGCTCTCGTCGCCGGGAACGTCGTCGGTGGTCAGGGTAAAGCTCTGGCCGGTTTTCAGCTGCACCGGCCCGTTCTGAAAGCTCCTCAGCCGCACCTCCGGCCCCTTGGTGTCCAGCATGGCGGCCACCGGCAGATGAAGCTCCTCCCGCAGGGCCGCCAGCTGGTCCAGGCGGCGCTGATGCTCGTCATAGCTGCCGTGGGAGAAGTTGAACCGGGCCACGTTCATGCCCGCCTGCAGCATCTGCCGCAGCACCCCCTCCCTGTCGGTGGCCGGACCCAGGGTGCATACGATTTTTGTCTTTCTCATGGTCTTTCCTCTCTGCTCTGTTGGGGTGGCAATCCTGAAAATGCGCCCCCCTGGGCACCGGTGGGGTCACAGGGGGGACGCAAATGGGGTCGTCTTATCTCTCAGAACGCCTTGCCGTCGCAGCCCAGAACGTCCACGAGCTTGTGGGCCACCAGCTCCTTGATGGCCTGGCGTGCGGGCTTCAGATACTGCCGGGGGTCAAAGTCCGCCGGATGCAGAGCGAAGTGCTCCCGGATGGAGGCGGTCATGGCCAGACGCAGGTCGGAGTCGATGTTGATCTTGCACACGGCCAGGGAAGCGGCCTTGCGCAGCTGGTCCTCGGGCACACCGATGGCGCCGGGCATATTGCCGCCATACTGGTTTACCTTGGCCACCAGGTCCTGGGGCACGGAGGAAGATCCGTGCAGCACGATGGGGAAGCCGGGCAGACGGCGGGAGACCTCCTCCAGCACGTCGAAGCGCAGCTGGGGCTTGGTGCCGGGCTTAAACTTATAAGCGCCGTGGCTGGTGCCGATGGCGATGGCCAGAGAGTCGCACCCGGTCTTGGACACGAACTCCTCCACCTCCTCAGGGTGGGTATAGGAGGAATCCTCGGCGGACACGTTGACCTCATCCTCGATGCCGGCCAGGGTGCCCAGCTCAGCCTCCACCACCACGCCGTGGTCATGGGCGTATTCCACCACCTGGCGGGTCAGGGCGATGTTCTCAGCAAAGGGCTTGGAGGAGGCGTCGATCATCACGGAGGTGAAGCCGTCCTCGATGCAGGACTTGCACAGCTCGAAGCTGTCGCCGTGGTCCAGGTGCAGGGCGATGGGCAGGCCGGTCTCGATAACAGCGGCCTCCACCAGCTTCTTCAGATAGGTGCGGTTGGCATAGGCCCGGGCGCCCTTGGACACCTGCAGGATCAGGGGGGCCTTCAGCTCGGCAGCGGCCTCGGTAATCCCCTGAATGATCTCCATGTTGTTCACGTTGAAGGCGCCGATGGCGTAACCGCCGTTATAGGCCTTCTCGAACATTTCCTTTGTTGTAACCAGTGGCATAATAAATCGCTCCTTTTGAAAATTTGGTCTTGACTTGTATGGAATGATTGGGATAAGATGTACATATGCATTGTACCACATTTTTTCTTTTTTGCAAGCCCCGATGGTTTACTTTATCAATCTTTTATGATAAAATATTCCGCACGACAAGAAAATTCTACTGGGAGGTAGTCAATCATGAAAGAATTAAAAGGTGCCTGTATCATCGGTCAGTCCGGCGGGCCCACGTCTGTGATCAACGCCAGTGCCTACGGCGTCATTGACACGGCCCTGAAGTCCGGCGTCATCACCCAGGTGCTGGGCGCGGAGCACGGCATCAAGGGCGTTCTCAGCGACCGTCTGTTCGACATGGGTCTGGAGGATCCCGAGGAGCTGCGTCTTCTGAAATACACCCCCTCCTCCGCCCTGGGCTCCTGCCGCTATAAGATCGCCGATCCCGAGGTGGACGACACCGACTATCGCCGGATCCTGGAGGTGTTCAAGAAGCACAACGTCCGCTACTTCTTCTATAACGGCGGCAACGACTCCATGGACACCTGCAACAAGATCAATCAGTATATGCAGTCCGTGGGCTACGAATGCCGGGTCATGGGCGTTCCCAAGACCATTGACAACGACCTGTTCGGCACGGATCACTGCCCCGGCTACGCCTCCGCCGCCAAGTACATCGCCACCTCCCTGATGGAGGTGAACCTGGACGCCCATGTGTACGACACCGGCATGATCGTGGTCATGGAGATCATGGGCCGCCACGCCGGCTGGCTGACGGCCGCCGCCGCCCTGGCCGGTGAATACGGCGCAGGCCCCGACCTGATCTACCTGCCCGAGGTGGACTTCAGCATGACCCAGTTTATTGAGGATGTCAAGCGCGTATACGCCGAAAAGGGCTCCTGCATCGTGGCTGTGTCCGAGGGCATCCACTATGAGGACGGCGGCTTCGTCTCCGAGGCCAAGGTTGCCGCCAACGACGGCTTCGGCCATGCCCAGCTGGGCGGTCTGGCCGCCATGCTGGCCCAGGTGCTGAAGGAGGAAACCGGCGCCAAGGTCCGGGGCATCGAGCTGAACCTGCTGCAGCGCTGCGGCGCACATCTGGCCTCCGAAACCGATATCGAGGAGTCCTACATGGCCGGCAAGGCCGCCGTGGAAAACGCCATCAACGGTATCAACGGCCGCATGATCGGCTTTGAGCGCGGCATCCGGGATGGCAAGTATGCCTGCAAGACCAAGCTCATCCCCCTGATGGAGGTGGCCAACACCGAAAAGAAGGTTCCCCGGGAGTGGATCAACGAGGCCGGCAACGGCGTGAACCACCAGTTTGTGGAGTACGCGCTGCCCCTGATCCAGGGCGAGCCGGACCTGCCCAAGGTGGACTCCCTGCCCCGCTTTGCCCATCTGAAGAAGATCCTGGCCAAGTAAATCCCCGTTTCAACGATCCCCTGGCGCTTGTGCGCCAGGGGATTTTTAGCTTTTCCTGTAATGCGAAATAGCTTTACAGCTTTACCAAGTGCGCACCTGCGGCCTTCAGCATGAGCCGCTTGGTGCCCACCCGGTCGAAGGCCACCTCTACCAGGGCATCGCCGCCCATGGGCCGCACGCTCAGGACCATCCCCTGGCCGAAGGCGCTGTGCCGCACCCCGTCGCCGGGCTGCAGCTGCAGCAGCGGTGCGGAGACCGCCGCCGGACGCACCGGGCGCTCCGGGTGTGCCGGACGCTCCGGGCGCTCCAGGTGTGCCGGACGCTCCGTCCCGGGCCGCGCCTCCCGCTGCGGCGCATAGGCAGGCCCATCGCCGAAATCGTCCCAGGAGGACGTCGGACGGGGCTCGGGCTTCCCCAGCCACTCCATGTTCTCCTCCGGGATCTCCTTCAGAAACCGGGAGGGCATGCAGGGAGTGGTGCGGCCGAACAGCATCCGCTGCCGGGCGTTGGTCAGGGTCAGCTTCTCCTTGGCCCGGGTCATGGCCACATAGCACAGCCGCCGCTCCTCCTCCATTTCCTCCGGCTCTCCCATGGCGCGATTCCCCGGGAAAAGCCCATCCTCCATGCCTACCACGAACACGCTGGGAAACTCCAGTCCCTTGGCGCTGTGCATGGTCATCAGCGTCACGCAGTTGTCCCCGGCCTCCTGGCTGTCCAGGTCCGTATACAGGGCCACCTCGTCCAGGAAGCCCGACAATGTGGGATTCTCCGGATCGTTTTCCAGGAAGGCCTGGATGCTGGAGCTGAGCTCCTCCACGTTTTCCAGGCGGCCCCGGCTCTCCATATCGTTCTTCTCCTGGAGCATCCCCACATAGCCGCTGCGGCGGCACACATATTCATAGAACTCCACCAGGCCCATATCGTCCGCCTGACGGCGCATTTCGTCGATCATCTCTGTAAAGCCTGTCAGCTTGCCAGTGCTTGCCTTCAGCTGGGGATAGTCTCCCGCCCGCCGCAGAACCTCCATCAGCGGCAGACTCTCCTCCGTGGCGATGACCTGGGCCTTGTCCATGGTGGCCGCGCCGATCTTCCGGGCGGGTACGTTGACGATCCGCCGCAGCCGCAGGTCGTCGGTGGGGTTGTTGATGACGCACAGATACGCCAGCATGTCCTTCACCTCGGCCCGGTCGAAGAACTTGGTGCCGCCGATGATCTTATAGGGCACGCCGTTGCGCTTGAAGGCATACTCCAGGGCGTTGGACTGGGCGTTCATGCGGTACAGCACGGCGTTGTCCTTCCAGTTCACCCCCCGGCGATAATTCATCATGATTTGCCCCACCACATAGTTGGCCTCGTCTCCCTCATTGAAGCAGGTCTTCACGGTGACCACCTCCCCCGCCCCGTTCTCGGTCCACAGGGTCTTGCCCTTGCGGCCCACGTTGTGGCGGATCACGGCGTTGGCGGCGTCCAGAATATTCTGGGTGGAGCGGTAGTTCTGCTCCAGCCGGATGGTCCTGGCCCCGGCGTACTGCTTTTCAAAGCTGAGGATGTTCTCGATGTTGGCCCCCCGGAAGCGATAGATGCTCTGGTCGTCGTCGCCTACCACGCAGATGTTCTTCCGTCCCCCGGCCAGCAGGCTGGCCAGCATATACTGCATGTGGTTGGTGTCCTGATACTCGTCGATGAGGACATAGCGGAACTTGTTCCGGTAATATTCCAGGGTCTGGCGGTCCGACTGCAAAAGCTCCACCGTGTGCAGGATGATGTCGTCAAAGTCCAGGGCATTGGCGTCCCGCAGGCGGCGGTTATAGGCGGCATAGACCCGGCCCATCCGCACCCGTCTCCAGTCGCCCCGCTGTTCCCACAGCTGGCTGAACTCCTCGGGCATCATCATGGCGTCCTTGGCGTTGGAGATCACCGACAGCACCTCCCGCACCGGGAAGGTCTTTTCCTCCAGCCCCATCTCCTTGAGGATGTCCTTGATGACCCGCTTGCTGTCGTCGGTGTCGTAAATGGTAAAGCTGCGGTCGAAGCCGATTTTGTCGATGTCCCGGCGCAGGATGCGGACACAGGCCGAGTGGAAGGTGGCGGCCCACACGTCCCGGGCCTCCTCCCCCAGCATCTTCTCCAGCCGGTCCTTCAGCTCGTTGGCGGCCTTGTTGGTGAAGGTGATGGCCAGCACCTCCCAGGGGCGGGCAGGCTCCACGGCGCAGAGATACTGCATCAGCGGCCGCTGCTCCGGGTCCGGCCGGGCGGCATACTGCTCCAGAAATTCCACCTCGTCCCGGGAAATGGGCAGCGGTATCTCATCTGTGTCGCTGCCCCGGCCATAGCGCAGGAGGTTCGCCACCCGGTTGATCAGCACCGTGGTCTTGCCGGACCCGGCCCCCGCCAGCAGCAGCAGCGGCCCCTCGGTGGTCAGAACCCCCTCCAGCTGCCGGGGATTCAGGTGCGCATAATCCGTGGCAATGGCCCTTGTCCGGGCCTCAATAAATCGTTTCTCCAGGTCGTTCATAGTGTTCCTTCCCCTGTCTGTATTCTTGTCTCTCATTTTAATACAATTTTCGTCTCCGGTCAACCGCTCCGCAAAACTTGTCGAATTTTTGTTCGATTATCTCTTGACAAGAACGTCTGTTCGATTTATAATACAGATAGAACAAATGTTTTGGAGGCGTTCCCTATGACGACTTTTGGATTTATTGTGATGCTGCTGGGTGCCGGTGCTTTCTCCGCCGGGGTTATCCGTCTGGCGGACTGGATTGATCAGCCCCGTCCTCGCCGCCGCACCGCCTGAGGCCGCCGGTCATGGAACTGCTGGATAAGCTGGCCATCCTGGCCGATGCGGCCAAATATGACGCGGCCTGCACCTCCAGCGGCGTTCGCCGGGGCTCCCGGCCGGGCATGATCGGCAACACCAGCTCCTCCCTGGCAGGCTGCTGCCACAGCTTCTCTGCCGACGGGCGCTGCATCACCCTGCTGAAGGTGCTGATGACCAATCGCTGTGTCTACGACTGCAAATACTGCGTCAACCGCCGGTCCCACGATACCCGCCGGGCGGCCTTCACCCCCCGGGAGCTGGCGGAGCTGACCATCGGGTTCTACCGGCGCAATTATATCGAGGGCCTGTTCCTGTCCTCCGGCGTCCTGCGCAGCCCCGACTACACCACCGAACAGATGATCGAGTGTCTGCGCCTGCTGCGGCAGGAATACCGGTTCAACGGATATATCCACGCCAAAGCCATCCCCGGCACGTCCCCGGAGCTGGTGCAGCAGCTGGGCCTGCTGGCGGACCGGCTCAGCGTCAATATCGAGCTTCCCTCCCAGGAGGGGCTGCAGACCCTGGCCCCGGATAAAAACAAGCAGGCCATCCTGCGGCCTATGGCCCTCATCCGGGACCGGACCGCCCAGAGCAAGGCGGAGCTGGTGCAGTATAAGCACGCCCCGGTCTTTGCCCCGGCGGGCCAGAGCACCCAGCTCATCGTCGGCGCTACCCGGGACACGGACCGGCATATTCTGCACCTGACAGAATCCCTGTACCAAAAATACAGATTGAAACGCGTGTTCTACTCCGCCTATGTTCCGGTGGTGGAAAACGCCCTTCTGCCCTCTCTGGACACCAAGCCGCCCCTGCTGCGGGAGCACCGGCTATACCAGGCGGACTGGCTGCTGCGGTTTTACGGCTTTAAGGCCCAAGAGCTGCTGGACGAGGCCCACCCGGACTTCAATCCCCTGCTGGACCCCAAGTGCCATTGGGCCCTGTGCCACCTGGAGCAGTTCCCGGTGGAGATCCGCAAGGCGGACCTGGAGACTCTGCTGCGGGTGCCGGGCATCGGACCGGTCAGCGCCCGGCGCATCGTCTCCGCCCGTCGGCAGACTCCTCTGCGGCTGGAGGACCTGCCCAAGCTGGGCGTGGTGCTGAAGCGGGCGCAGTTCTTCGTCACCTGCGGCGGCCGTATGCGCCCGGGGCTTCACTTCTCTGCCGCCACCCTGTCCCGCCAGCTAGAGGCCATGGAGCGGGGCCAGCTGCCGCCCCAGGAATGCCGGCAGCTGTCGCTGTTCGATGCCGGGTGACGCCATGGAGGATGTGATTTTTCAATATGATGGCAGCTTCCCCGGCTTCCTGTGCTGCGTGTTCGACAGCTATGCCCATAAAGAATTCCCCATCGCCTTTTACAGCGATGAGGAATGCGTCTCCCTGTATCCGGTGCGGGTGGTGGTTACCCGCCGGGACCATAGCCAGCGGGTGTACGACAGTTTGCAGCGCCTGTCTCCTCCGGCTCTGAAGGTCCTGCGCCGGGCCTGGCTGACCTGTCTGGAGGACAAGGAGCTTCGCCTGTACGCCTTCATCCGCAAGCTGTACGACCAGGGGCCCGGCTTTATGCGCAGCAAGGCCGACGATGTGTACTACCCCATCGCCTGCGCCCTGCGTCACCTGGGCGGTGAACTGGAAAAGCTGCGGGGCTTCGTGCGTTTTTCCGATTACAACGGCATCCTGGGCGGCGAGATCGAGCCAAAGAACCGGGTGCTTCCTCTGCTGGCCAACCACTTCTGCAGCCGCATGGCCGGGGAGTCCTTCTTCCTGTACGACCGCGCCCACCGGGAGCTGCTGCTGTACACCAAGGGCCAGCGCCGCATCGTCCCGGTGGAAAGCCTGACGCTGGAGCTGCCCGGCTCGGAGGAGCTTCAATACCGGGCCCTGTGGCAGGAGTTTTTCCGCACCGTATCCATCCGGGAGCGGACCAACCCCCGCTGTCAGAACTCGTTTCTCCCCAAGCGGTATCGGGGTGTCATGACGGAATTTCTTCCGGTGGACTACGAGGGCCTCAACCGTCCAGCAGCCGCCGGAGATCTGCCAGCCCCCGGCGCTCCAGCCGGGATATCTGCACCTGGGACACCCCCAGGATCCGGGCCGTCTGCTCCTGGGTCAGCCCCTTGAAGAAGCGCAGCAGGATGGTCATTTTCTCCCGCTCCGGCAGCTGATCGATGGCCTCCCGCAGGGCGATGTGCTCCACCATACGATCCTCCGGGCTGTCGGTGCCCAGGGTGGACTCCAGGGTCAGCCCCTCCGCCGTCTCCTGCTGCAGGGACTCCGGCGCGCCGGTGGCCAGATCCACGCTGGCGATCTCCTCCGGCGTCAGCCCCGTCTCCTCCGCCAGCTCCGACAGACGGGGGTCCCGGCCCAGCCGGTGCCGCAGCCGCTCCCGGGCCGCGGCCAGGGCCTGCCCCTTTTCCCGGATGCTCCGTCCCACCTTTATCGCGCCGTTGTCCCGCAAAAAACGCCGTATCTCCCCGGCGATTTTCGGGACAGCATAGGTGGAAAACTGCGTTCCGTATGTCAGGTCAAACCCCTTTACAGCTTTGATGAATCCAATGCATCCCAGCTGATACAGGTCGTCCGTCTCCACCCCACAGCCATAATACCGCCGCACAATGCTCCAGATCAGTCCGCTGTTTTCCAGCAGCACCTGCTCGCAGGCCTTGTTGTCGCCGTTCTGGGCCCGGTCCAGCAGCGCGAACAGCTGCCCGCCGCTCATCGCCGGCCGGACAGGCGCGGGGCGATGCGCTTGCGCATGGACACGGTGGTGCCCTTCCCCGGTGTGGACTTCACCGTCAGCCGGTCCATAAAGCTCTCCATAATGGTAAAGCCCATGCCGCTGCGCTCCTGGCCGCCGGTGGTGAACAGCGGCTGCCGGGCCTGGCCGATGTCGTCGATGCCCCGGCCCCAGTCCCGCACCGTCAGCTCCAGCACGCCGCCTTCCAGAATGCGTAGCTTCATCACGATTTTCCCCAGCTCGTCCGGATAGGCGTGGACGATGGCGTTGGTCACCGCCTCGCTGACGGCGGTTTTGATGTCCCCGATCTCGTCCAGCGTTGGGTCCAGCTGGGCGGCAAAGGACGCCGCCGCCATGCGGGCAAAGCCCTCGTTGGCGCTGCGGCTGAGAAATTCCAGGGTCACATAGTTTTCGGCCTTCATCTTATGTACCTCCTCCCTATTCCACGGTGACAAACCGGTCCATGCCTGCGGCGTCCAGCACCTTCCTCGCCTGGGGCCTCACGCCCCGCAGCGTCACGGCGCCGCCCAGGTCCCGCATGCGCTGCCGGACCCGCATGACCACCGCGATACCGGAGCTGTCCATAAACGTCACCCCGGACCAGTCCAGCACCAGCCGCAGCGGCAGCGCCGCCTCGATGGCCCGGTCCAGCCGGCCCCCGATCTCCCGGGCGGCGTGGTGGTCCAGTTCCCCGATCAGGGCGATCTCCAGGCACCGTTCCTCCTGTCTGACCGTCATTTCCATGCCGATTCACTCCCTTATCATCCGCCCTGTGCTCCAGGGCTTTTGTGCTTTCAGAATCCGATCTTCTCCGCAGGCCCCAAGACCCTCGGGCCCTGAAAAAAATCACCGCAGATCATTCGATCTGCGGTGATTATCTTGTTCCAAAAGAACGCTGTTCTTTTGGAACAAGGAGATTCTCGCTCCACCCCGTGCGTTCCGCCTGGCCCTTGGCCAAGCGGAACACACTCTCTCCGCGCAAAGTGTTTTTCGCGAAGTACACGCCGCCGCGAAAAACGAATGGAATCTTCTTCACAGCCTGCGGGCCGTGAACTCTGCGAGGCTTTTGGGATAAAGCAACAATCACCGCAGATCGTTCGATCTGCGGTGATTATATCATATTGGGGATTTCGTTTTCTGTCGGAAGCCGCCGGGGCGGGAAAAATCAGCCGCGCATGGCCTGGGCGGATTCCTCCAGCTTGGCAATCAGGGCCCGGGCCTTATCGGCCTTCTCCCGCTCGGCGTTGACCACCGCCTCGGGGGCCTTGGACACGAAGCTCTCGTTCTGCAGCTTCTTCTCGATCCGCTCCAGGTTCTCCCGGGCCTTGGTCAGCTCCTTCTGGATGCGCTCCAGCTCCTTCTCAATATCCACCAGCTCCGCCAGAGGCAGGTACATGGTGGCATCGTGAGTGGACACCGTCACCATACCGTTCAGGTCCTGGGGCGCCTGGCTGCCCACCTCCACCTCGCTGGCATAGGCCAGACGGGTGATGAAGTTCTGGCCGCCGGCGTAGATCTCCGGGGTCTGGCTGGCGATGATGATCTTGGCCTTCCGGGACGGCGGCACATTCATCTCGGCCCGGCGGGCACGGACGGCGGAAATGGCGTCCTTCACGGCCTCCATGGCCTGCTCCTCCCGGGCGAAGGCAAACTCCTCCCGATAGGTGGGCCACTGCGCCCGGATCAGATACTCGCCCTGGTGGGGCAGCGCCTGCCAGATCTCCTCGGTGATGAAGGGCATGAAGGGATGCAGCAGCTCCAGCACCCGCAGCAGCACATAGCACAGCACGTTCTGGGCCGCCAGCTTGGCCTCCTGGTCCTCGCCGTACAGGCGGGTCTTGGTCAGCTCGATATACCAGTCGCAGTAGGTGTCCCAGATGAAGTCGTAGATCTTGGCGGAGGCCACGCCCAGCTCATAGGCCTCCATGTTGTCGGTGACCTCGCGGATCAGGGTGTTCAGCTTGCTGAGGACCCACTTGTCCTCCAGCTCCAGCTTCTCCGGCAGCTCCACTTGGTCGATGGTCAGGTTCATCATCACATAGCGGGAGGCGTTCCAGATCTTATTGGCGAAGTTGCGCATCGCCTCGCACTTCTCCACGAAGAAGCGCATATCGTTGCCGGGGCTGTTGCCGGTGATCAGGTTGAAGCGCAGGGCGTCCGCGCCAAACTTGTCCGCCATCTCCAGGGGGTCGATGCCGTTGCCCAGGGACTTGGACATCTTGCGGCCCTTGTCGTCCCGGACCAGACCGTGGATCAGAACGGTCTTGAAGGGCTCCTGCTTCATCTGCTCCATGCCGGAGAAGATCATGCGGGCCACCCAGAAGAAGATGATATCATACCCGGTGACCAGCACGGAGGTGGGATACCAATACTGCAGGTCCTTGGTGTCCTTGTCGGGCCAGCCCAGGGTGGAGAAGGGCCACAGAGCGGAGCTGAACCAGGTGTCCAGCACGTCCTCCTCCCGGGTCAGATGGGTGCTGCCGCACTTTTCGCAGCGGGTGGGGTCCTCCCGGCTGACGTTGATGTGGCCGCAGTCGTCGCAGGTCCAGGCGGGGATCTGGTGGCCCCACCACAGCTGGCGGGAGATGCACCAGTCATGGACATTCTCCATCCAGTTGGTATAGGTCTTGGTAAAGCGCTCCGGCACGAACCTGATGGTGCCGTCCTTCACCACCCGGATGGCCTCCTTGGCCAGGGGCGCCATCTTCACAAACCACTGGGCGGAGATCAGCGGCTCCACGTCGTTGTGGCAGCGGTAGCAGGTGCCCACGTTGTGGGAATAATCCTCGGTCTTGATGAGGTAGCCCTGCTCCTCCAGGTCCTTGACGATGGCCTTGCGGCACTCGTAGCGGTCCATGCCGTTGTACTTGCCGCCGTTTTCGTTGATGGTGCCGTCGTCGGCGATGACCCGGATCACCTCCAGGTTGTGCCGCAGGCCCACCTCGAAGTCGTTGGGGTCGTGGGCGGGGGTCATCTTCACCGCGCCGGTGCCGAAGCCGATCTCGCAGTATTCGTCGCCCACGATGGGGATCTCCCGGTTCATAATGGGCAGGATGCAGGTCTTGCCGATGAGGTGCTTGAACTTCTCGTCCTCGGGGTTCACGGCCACGCCGGTGTCGCCCATCATGGTCTCCGGGCGGGTGGTGGCCACCACGATGTCGCCGCTGCCGTCGGCCAGGGGGTAACGGATATACCACAGGTGGCCGGGCTTGTCGGTATACTCCACCTCGGCGTCGGACAGAGCCGTCAGGCAGTGGGGGCACCAGTTGATGATGCGGCTGCCCTTATAGATCAGGCCCTTGTCATACAGCTCGCAGAAGGTCTCCCGGACGGCCTTGGAGCATCCCTCGTCCATGGTGAAGCGGGACCGGTCCCAGTCGCAGGAGGAGCCCATCTTCTTCTGCTGCTCCACAATGCGGTTGCCGTACTTTTCCTTCCAGGCCCACACGCGCTCCAGGAACTTCTCCCGGCCCAGGTCATAGCGGGTCAGGCCCTCCTGGCGCAGGTTCTCCTCCACCTTGATCTGGGTGGCGATACCGGCGTGGTCCGTGCCGGGCAGCCACAGGGCCTCATACCCCTGCATCCGCTTGAAGCGGATGAGGATGTCCTGCAGGGTGGCGTCCATGGCGTGGCCCATGTGCAGCTGGCCGGTGACGTTGGGGGGCGGCATCACGATGGAAAAGGGCTTCTTGTCGGGATTCGGCTCCGCCTTGAAGCAGCCGCCGTCCATCCACATCTGGTAGATCCGGGGCTCCACCTGCCGGGGATCGTACACCTTGGGTAATTCTTTTCGCATAGCTATTCTCCTTGTCTGAGTATTTGGCAAAACAAAAAGGCCCGCTCCGTTTTGCCATAGCAAAACAGGGCGAACCGTAAAAAGTCCGTGGTACCACCTGTATTCGGGAAATCCCGCACTCATGGGCGCGGAAAACGCCCTGTCCCGATAACGGAGGACATGCCGTTGCAGCCTACTGTCAGTTCAGCCCAAGGCTCCGGGACGACTTGGGCGGCGCATCACGGGAGCTTCCACCAACCGCTCCCTCTCTCGGCATCCGCAGACCGCCTACTGCTTCCCATCACAGCCGTTTTCAATATGTGGGCATTTTACACCATTCCCGGAAAATTGTCAACTATTCCTTTGCCCGGGATTCAGAATTTGTTCAAAATCCCGCCGCATACTTGATTTGTTCACAAAATTATGGTATAAATTCTTCTATATTTTATCCAAGGAGGCTGTGCCATCCATGAAAAAGACCCTGCGGGACTATCTGCCCATCCTGCTGATGTTGCTGTGCACGGCAGGCTTCGGCATCCTGCTGCTGACAGGCGTGCTGGACCTGAACACCATTCCCCAGCTGGTGGACCACCGGCCCGGTCTGGCGGTGGCGGTGATCCTGGCCCTGTTCGCGGTGAAGGGCATCTCCGGCGTGGTGGTATACAACGCGCTGGTGGTGGTTGTGTCGCTGATCTTCCCGCTTCCGGCGGCCCTGGCCATCAACGCCGTGGGCACGGCCCTGTGCCTGTCCATCTCCTATTGGATCGGCCGCTCCACCCGCACCGAGAGCCTGGAGGGCCTGCTGAACAAGCACCCCAAGCTCCAGAAATATTTCGCCGCCACCCAGGAATACGGCTTCGTCTCCTGCTTCGCCATCCATATGCTGGGGCTGAACATGGAGGTGCTGGGGGTGCTGTTCGGCATGATGCGGCTGAATTACTGGTCGTATCTGGCCTCGTCGTGGCTGGCCATCATGCCGGGCATGGTGTGCTTCTGCATTCTGGGCAACAACCTGGATTTCCGCAATCCGGTGTTCTGGGCCCTGCTGATCGCGGACGGTCTGCTGATTCTGGGCGCCCTGTGGTACACCCGGCACAAGCTGGGTCAGTCCTCCAAGCGCACCTGAAGCAGCTCGTTCTCCTCCGCCGCGTCCCGCAGCACCGCCAGCGCCCGCTGCATATAGTCCTCCTCCGGCCAATTCTCCACATGGATGGTGGTGGGCACGGACAGGTCCGTCAGGCAGTCATACAGGGCGTCCAGGCTGCGGCCGTACCATTCCGGCAGCTCCAGCGCCTCTGACAGGGCGTCGTGCAGCTGTTCCCGGTTGGTGATGTCATTTCCGTTCAGGTGGATCTGCATAGTCATTCTCCTCCATACAGCAGTTCAAAGGTCTTGTAGTGATCGCCGGTGTAGTAGATCAGGCCGTCGTTGGAAAACACGATGCGCTCCGCTCCCCGGGAATCGGCCCCCAGGGTGTTGATGTCGCACTCGGTCCAGGTGCGGCCGTCGGCCTCCGGCAGCAGGCCCTCATAATTGCCGAACCGGCTGCCGCCGATGCAGCAGCCCGGGGCGTAGGGCTCCAGGGAGCCTCCGGTCCAGCCCAGCTGCTGGGCCTCTTTTTTTGTGATGAAATTGTCCGGCAGGCGGCCATACAGGTGGATATACAGCGCCACATCCTCTTTTGTGGTGTATGTATCCTCCCGGGCCAGCTGCTGCTCCTGCTTCGGGTCGGCCGGCGGGTCCTGCTCCTCCGGCAGCATCACAAAGCTGCACGCCGTCAGGGACAGCGCCATCACCAGCGCCAGCAGAAGCGCCGTCAATTTTTTCATGGAATTCCCCCCTTTCCGTGTTTTGTCAGTATAACATATCCCGCTCCGTTGTGCAACCGAAACAATTCCCCTCCGGTGATTTTCCGGCTTTTGCCGCATTTCGCACAAGGTAGCGAGATGAAGTCGTTTCGTTCATATGGCGCATAATGATCCCGCTTCATCGCAAAAATAACATCAGAGGCCCCAAAAAAGCCGCCGGTTCAGGAACCGGCGGCTTTTTTCAGCGCTGATACTCAAATTCCAGGTTGTACATGGACACAATGTCGCCGTCCTGGATGCCCATGCGCTCCAGCTGGTCAAACAGGCCGGACTGGCGCAGCATCTTGTCGAAGTACATACGGCTTTCGTAGTCGGAGAAGTTGATGTTGGCCATCAGCCGCTGCAGCCACGGGCCCTCCACCAGCCAGGTGTTGTCCTCCTGCTGGATGTTGAGAGGCTCGGAGGTGTCGATCTGGGGCGGGCGGGGGACATACTCCGGCTCGTACACCGCCACCGGCGGCAGCTCCGCCAGCCGGGCGGCAATGGCCTGCACCAGCTCCCGGGTACCCTGGTGGGTGGCGGCGGACATGGCCATGAACGTGTAGCCCGCCTCCTCCACATGGACACGGAAGGCGTCCAGCTGGGCGGGGTCCGCCAGCAGGTCCGTCTTGTTGGCCACCACGATCTGGGGCCGGTCCGCCAGCTCCGGACTGTACTGCCGCAGCTCCTGGTTGATGGCGTCAAAGTCGGCGATGGGGTCCCGGCCCTCGCTGCCGGACACGTCCACCAGGTGGACCAGCAGGCGGCAGCGGTCGATGTGCCGCAGGAAGTCGTGGCCCAGGCCCGCGCCCTCGCTGGCTCCCTCGATGATGCCGGGGATATCGGCCATGACGAAGGACACGCCCTCGTCCACATACACCACGCCCAGGTTGGGGTACAGGGTGGTGAAGTGGTAGTTGGCGATTTTGGGGTGGGCCTTGGACACCACGCTCAGCAGGGTGCTCTTTCCCACGTTGGGGAAGCCCACCAGTCCCACGTCCGCCAGCAGCTTCAGCTCCAGCACCACGTCGTGGCTCTCGCCGGGCAGGCCCGCCTTGGCAAAGCGGGGCACCTGACGGGTGGGGGTGGCGAAATGCTGGTTGCCCCAGCCGCCCCGGCCGCCCTTGCACAGCACAAAGGGCTGGTCGTCGGACATATCCTTGATGATCTCGCCGGTTTCGGCGTCCCGGATCAGGGTGCCCCGGGGCACGCGGATGGTCAGACTCTGGCCGTCCTTGCCGCTTTTGCGGCCGCCCTGGCCGTCTACACCGTTGGCCGCCACATATTTGCGCTTATAGCGGAAGTCCATCAGCGTGGACATATTGTCGTCCACCCGGACGATGATGCTGCCGCCGTCGCCGCCGTCGCCGCCGTCGGGGCCGCCTGCGGCGATGTATTTTTCCCGGTGAAAGGCGACGGCTCCGTTGCCGCCGTTTCCGGCCCGGACGGTGATGCGGGCCTTATCAATGAATCCATTTGCCATATCGTTACCTCATCTGAAAGAATACGTTTTTATCTTACCCATTTTACAGGAAAAACGCCGTCCCGTCAAGATGCGTCTGCTTCCCTGACGACGACTCTTTTTTTCAGGGAAAGCGCAAAAAAAGCTTGCAAAACCGGCTCGGATGTGATATCCTATCATGGCGTAAAAAGGGCGGTCCTCTGCCGCCGGGGTCCGGAACGAGTCGGACGCCGCATACATGACGGCACGAACGCCTATATAAACAGGAGGAAATATCCATGGATCTGATCAAAGCACTGAACAAAGAGCAGCTGGAGAAGGAAGTTCCCCAGGTGCAGGTGGGCGATACCGTCCGCGTGCACGTGAAGGTCAAGGAAGGCGCCCGCGAGCGTATCCAGGTCTTCGAGGGCACCGTCATTGCCAAGAAGCACGGCGGCATTGAGGAGACCTTCACCGTCCGTCGTATCTCCTACGGCGTGGGCGTGGAAAAGGTGTTCCCCGTGCACTCCCCCTCCATCGCCACCATCGAAGTGGTCCGCCACGGCTTCGTGCGCCGCGCCAAGCTGTACTATCTGCGTGACCGCGTTGGTAAGGCTGCCAAGGTCAAGGAGAAGCTGTAAGCTGTATCCCCCGAAAAAAGAACGAACGCCCGCAGACAGCGGGCGTTTTTTCTTTTGCCAAGCGGCGGAAAATATGATATAATTTCTTAGTTACGAAGGAAATACGAGAGGTGAACGACATGCAGGTTGATAATCTGAGCTGGTTCCCCGGGCACATGACCAAGACCCGGCGGATGATCACGGCGGAGATCAAAAATATGGACGCCGTGTGCGAGATTCTGGACGCGCGCATTCCCCTGTCCAGCCGGAACCCGGATGTGGACGAGCTGACGGCGGGCAAGCCCCGGCTGGTGGTCCTGAACCGGGTGGACCAGGCGGACCCCGGCGAGACCCGGCGCTGGACGGCTTATTTCCGGGAAAAGGGCTATGCTGTGCTGGAGGCCAATGCCAAGGGCGGCGCAGGCACCGCCCAGTTTGCCGCCGCTGTCCGGGAGCTGCTGCGGGACAAGCTGGCCGCCTGGGCCCAGCGGGGCCAGGCGGGCCGCACCGTGCGGGTCATGGTGCTGGGGATCCCCAACGTGGGCAAGTCCACCTTTATTAATAAGGTAGCCCGCCGCAAAACCGCCCGGGCCGAGGACCGGCCCGGCGTCACCCGCAGCAAGCAGTGGGTGCCGGTGGACAGCACTCTGGAGCTGCTGGACACCCCGGGCATTCTGTGGCCCCGGTTTGACGACCCGGAGGTGGGCAAGCGCCTGGCCTTCACCGGTGCCATCAAGGACGACGTGGTGGACATGGAGGAGCTGGCCTGCTATCTCATGGACTATCTGGGCCGGCGGTATGCGCCGGTGCTGGAGGATCGGTACAAGATCGACGTGCAGCCGGAGGACAGCGGGTATGACCTGCTGGAAAAGGCCGGGCGGAAGCGGGGCTTCCTTATGCGGGGGGCCCAGGTGGACACCCAGCGCATGGCCCGGGTGCTGCTGGACGAGTTCCGGGGCGGCAAGCTGGGCCGGTTCACCCTGGAGACTGTGGAGGATGCGCAATGAAGCCGGATGAATCCCTGGAGCAGGCGGCCCGGCAGCGGGGCTATGCCATTGTGTGCGGCTGTGACGAGGCCGGTGCAGGACCCCTGATGGGTCCCGTGTGCGCGGGAGCGGTGATTTTGCCGCCGGGCTGCAATATCCCGGGACTGGACGACTCCAAGAAGCTGACGGAGAAAAAGCGCGAGGCCCTGTATGCCCTCATCACCGAGCGGGCTGCGGCCTGGGCGGTGGCCTCCGTCAGCGCGGCGGAGATCGACGCCACGGATATTTTAAGCGCCCGGATCCGGGCCATGGCGCTGGCCATCGAGGCCCTGACCCTCCGCCCGGACTACGTTCTGATCGACGGCAACCGGGACCATGGGCGGTGCGCCTCCATCGACCTCCCCCATGAGACGGTGGTAGGCGGCGACGGACGCAGCGTATCCATTGCGGCGGCGTCCATCCTGGCCAAGGTCACCCGGGACCGGTACGTGACGCAGGTGCTGGACCGGGAATATCCCCAGTATCTGTTTGCCCAGCACAAGGGCTACGGCACGAAGCTGCACTACGCCATGCTGGACCAATACGGTCCCTGCCCGGAGCACCGGCAGTCGTTTCTGAAAAAGTGGAAGGAGCGGCAGTCATGAGCCGGGCCGAGGGCACCTGGGGCGAGGCGGAGGTGGCCAACTATCTGCGCCGCCGGGGCTACACCCTGCTGGCCCACGGGTTTCACTGCCGGTTCGGGGAGATCGACCTGATCGCCCGAAAGGACGGCGTGCTGTGCTTCGTGGAGGTCAAGACCCGGACCAATCTGTCCTGCGGCCTGCCCCGGGAGTACGTGACGCCCCAGAAGCAGCAGCGGCTGCGGAAAACGGCGGCGTGGTATCTGATGGTGAAGGACCTGGACTGCCCCGCCCGCTTCGACGTGGCGGAGGTGTACGCTGAGGGTCCGCATCCCCAAAAGGCCAGCCGCATAGAGTACATTGAGAACGCATTCTGAGGTGACGTATGGAACATATTCCCTATTTTGACGCGCATTGCGATACCATTTACCGGTGCCTGCGGACCGGAGCGCAGCTGCGGGAAAACGATGCTCATCTGGATCTGCACCGGGCGTCGAGCTTCGGGCGGTTCGCCCAGGTGTTCGCCCTGTATCAGGACCCGGAGGAGCTTCCCCGGGGCAGCACCATGGTCCGGGAGGGACAACTCCTGCATCAGAAGTTCCTGCGGGAGATGGAGCAGAACCGGGACGTCATTGTCCACTGCCGCACCGGCGCAGAGGTGGACCGGGCCGCGGCAGACGGGAAAATGGCGGCGATTCTCTCCATAGAGGGGGCCGAGCTCATAGGCTGCGACCCGGGACAGGTGGAGACGGCGGCGGAATGGGGTGTGCGGTTTCTCAACCCCGTGTGGAACTGGCCCAATGTCCTGTCCGGCGCCAACTGCCGGGACACGGATCGGGGCCTCTCCCCTCTTGGCGCCGACTTCCTGCGGCAGCTGGAGGCGTTTCATATTTATCCCGACGTGTCCCACATCAGTGATCCCGGCTTCTGGGATGTGGTGCGCCTGGCCCGGGGGCCGGTGGTGGCCACCCACTCCAACAGCCGGGCCCTGTGCCCCCACCGGCGCAACCTTACCGATGACATGTTCCGGGCCATCCGGGACAGCGGCGGCGTGGTGGGGCTGAATCTGTACCGGCCGTTTGTGGGTCCGGCGGGCACCATGGAGGAGCTGGTGGCCCATGTGGAGCACTTTCTGTCCCTGGACGGGGAGAAAATCCTGTGCCTGGGCGGCGACCTGGACGGCTGCGAGGAGCTGGCCGCCGGAATGCAGGGCGTCCAGGACATGCCCCGCCTGTGGCAGGCCCTGGCAGCCCGGGGCTATCCCCGGCAGCTGCTGAAGGACCTGTTCTGGAACAATCTGCGGCGGCTGATATAACGATATACTATAATAAGGAAGGAGGTGCCGTATGGCGCTGTATGCCATTGGCGATCTGCATCTGTCCCTGGGGTCCGACAAGCCCATGGAGATCTTCGGGGACGGCTGGAAGGACTATGTGGCCCGCATCCGGGAGGGATTCTCCGTGCTGACGGAGGACGATGTCACCGTGCTGTGCGGCGACCTGTCCTGGGGCATGAGCCTGGAGGAATCGCTGGAGGATTTCCGGTTCATCGACGCCCTGCCGGGAAAGAAGTACCTGCTCAAGGGCAACCACGACTATTGGTGGAACACCGCCGCCAAAATGGAGCGCTTTTTCGCCGAAAACGGCCTGACCACCATGGAGATCCTCCACAACAACTGCCGGTTCTACGGGGACACGGCTCTGTGCGGTACCCGGGGCTGGTTCTATGAGCTGGATAACCAGGGCACCCACAACGAAAAGGTTCTGCTGCGGGAGATCGGGCGGCTGGAAACCTCCCTGAAGGCGGCGGGAGATCACGAGAAGCTGTGCTTTCTTCACTACCCGCCTCTGTACCAGGGGTACCAGTGCCCGGAGATTCTGCGGCTGCTGCGGGAATACGGCGTGAAGGTGTGCTGCTACGGCCATCTCCACGGTCCCTCCCACCGCCGGGCCCTGCAGGGAGAACGGGGCGGAACCTCGTTTTTCATGGTGTCCGGGGACTATTTGGGCTTTCATCCCAAAAAAATTTGTGATTAGAGCAAAAAAGTGTGGAAATTGAAATTGTTTTCTGCTATTATATAGAATTGCATTGATACGATTTAATGCTGAACGGAGGAAAAATCAAAATGAGTGTAAAATCCTGTGAAAAACTGGACAAGAGCAAGGTCGCACTGACCATCGAAGCAGATGCCGCCGCCTTTGAGGCCGCCATCAACAAGGCGTACCTGCAGCAGCGGTCCAAGATCAGCGTTCCCGGCTTCCGCCCCGGCAAGGCTCCCCGCAAGATGATCGAGAGCATGTACGGCGCAGAGGTCTTCTATGAAGAAGCAGTGAACATCCTGCTGCCCGACGCCTATGAGGCCGCCGTGAAGGAGCAGGAGCTGAAGGTCGTCGGCTATCCCGAGGTGGAGCTGGAGTCCTGCGGCAAGGACGGCGTGGTGTTCAAGTGCACCGTGGCCGTGTATCCCGAGGTGACCCTGGGCCAGTATAAGGGCCTGGAGGCCCCCAAGGCCGAGGTCAACGTCACCGACGAGGACGTGGACAACCGCCTGAACGAGATGGCCGACCGCAACAGCCGTCTGGTCAGCGTGGAGCGCGAGATCCAGAAGGGCGACACCGCCGACATCGACTTCGAGGGCTTCGACAACGGCGTGGCCTTCGACGGCGGCAAGGGCGAGAACTTCGACCTGGAGATCGGCTCCGGCAGCTTCGTCCCCGGCTTCGAGGATCAGCTGGTGGGCATGAAGGCCGGCGAGGAGAAGGACATCGACATCACCTTCCCCGAGAACTACAACCCCGAGCTGGCCGGCAAGCCCGTGGTGTTCCACGTGAAGGTCAACGAGGTCAAGCACAAGGAAGTCCCCGCCATTGACGACGAGTTCGCCAAGGACGTGTCCGAGTTCGACACCCTGGACGAGCTGAAGGCCGACACCCGCAAGCAGCTGACGGACGACCGCGAGGCCGCCGCCCAGCGTGCCTTTGAGGACGCCCTGATGCAGAAGGTGGCCGACGGCATCCAGGCCGACATCCCCGATGAGATGGTGGACGTTCAGGCCCAGCAGATGATGGAGAACTTCCAGCAGCAGCTGGCCGCCCAGGGCATCCCCTTTGACCAGTATCTGAAGATGACCAACACCACCGAGGACGACTTCAAGAAGCAGGCCCATGAGCCCGCCCTGCAGCAGGTCCGCATGGATCTGGCCGTGGCCGCCCTGGTGAAGGCCGAGGAGCTGGAGGCCACCGCCGAGGAGATCGAGGCCGAGATGAAGTCCGTGGCCGATAAGTACGGCATGGACCTGGATACCATCAAGAAGTATCTGCCCGAGGCCGACGTCCGCGAGCAGGTCCTGCGCAGCAAGGCTATCAAGGCCGTGGCCGACGCCGCCGTGGCCGTGGCTCCCGTTGTTGAGGAGACCAAGGAAGAAGCCAAGCAGGAAGAGGAAAAGAAGGACGAGGAATAATTTTTCGTCCCCTGCTTGAGATACTCACCGGGCGGGTATAATGGGGTTGAGTTTCATCTATTTGTACAGGAGGTCATTTCTATGAGTTTAGTCCCTTATGTTGTGGAGCAGACCAACCGGGGCGAGCGTTCCTATGACATCTTTTCCCGGTTGCTGAACGACCGCATCATCTTCCTGGGCGAAGAGGTCAATGATACCACCGCCAGCCTGGTGGTGGCCCAGCTGCTGTATCTGGAGGCCCAGGACCCCGACAAGGATATCCAGATGTACATCAACAGCCCCGGCGGTTCCGTGACCGCGGGTATGGCCATCTACGATACCATGCAGTATATCAAGTGCGACGTGTCCACCATCTGCATCGGCATGGCTGCCAGCATGGGCGCGTTCCTGCTGTCCTCCGGCGCCCGGGGCAAGCGCATTGCCCTGCCCAACGCGGAGATCATGATCCACCAGCCCTCCGCCGGGACCCAGGGTAAGGTCACGGATATGGAGATCGACGTGGAGCATTTCCTGAAGCTGAAAAAGCGCCTGAACCAGATCCTGGCCGACAACACCGGCAAGGACCCCGAGCAGGTGAAGCAGGATTCCGAGCGGGATCACTGGATGCTGGCCGAGGAGGCCCGGGAATACGGCCTGGTGGACAAGGTCATTTACAAGAGGTAACCAATGGCAGACGATAAGAAATCCCTGCGGTGCTCCTTCTGCGGCAAGGCGGAGAACCAGGTGCACCGCATGATCCAGGGCCCCGGCGTGCGCATCTGCGACGAGTGCGTCCAGCTGTGCATGTCCATTCTGGACGATGGGTACGAGCCCGGCCCTGAGGCCGGGTACGAGACCCCGGACCAGCTGCCCACTCCCCGGGAGATCAAAGAGGTGCTGGATCAGTACGTCATCGGCCAGGACGCCGCCAAGGTGGCCCTGTCCGTGGCGGTCTATAACCACTATAAGCGCATTTTCTTCGGCGGCGGCGAGGATGTGGAGCTGCAGAAGAGCAACATCCTGATGATCGGCCCCACAGGCTCCGGCAAGACTCTGTTTGCCCAGACCCTGGCCCGGGTGCTGAAGGTCCCCTTCGCCATCGCCGACGCTACCACCCTCACCGAAGCCGGTTATGTAGGCGACGACGTGGAGAACATCCTGCTGCGGCTGCTGCAGGCGGCGGATTTCGACGTGGAGCTGGCCGAGCACGGCATCATCTATGTGGACGAGATCGACAAGATCGCCCGCAAGAGCGAGAACACCTCCATCACCCGGGACGTGTCCGGCGAGGGCGTGCAGCAGGCACTGCTGAAGATCCTGGAGGGCACCGTGGCCAACGTGCCGCCTCAGGGCGGCCGCAAGCACCCCCATCAGGAGTTCATCCAGGTGGACACCCACAACATTCTGTTCATCTGCGGCGGCGCCTTCGATGGTCTGGAGAAGATCATCGAGCAGCGCACCGACCGCAAGGGCATCGGATTCGACGCCGTGGTGGAAAGCAAGGCCGAGCGTCGGACGGGACAGCTCCTCAAGGAGGTCCAGCCCCACGACCTGCTGAAATTCGGCATCATTCCCGAGCTGGTGGGCCGTCTGCCGGTGATCGCCGCTCTGGACGGGCTGGGCCGGGAGGATCTGGTCCGGATCCTGACGGAGCCGAAGAACGCCCTGGTCAAGCAGTATCAGAAGCTGTTTTCCTATGACGATGTGAAGCTGGTGTTCGAGCCGGAGGCCCTGGAGGCCGTGGCCGACAAGGCCATCGAGCGCAACATCGGCGCCCGGGGCCTGCGGGCCGTCATGGAGGGAGTCCTGACCCCCATCATGTACGACATTCCCTCGGACCACACCATCGAACAGGTGACCATCACCGCCGGGGCCGTCAACGACGGCGCAGCACCTGTGATCCTGCGGGATCCCAGCCGCGGCACCAAGAACGCGCCGGCGTCCTGAAACAAGCACAAAGGGGAGAGACGCGTGCGCCTCTCCCCTCTTGCCCTATTGTACTTTCCCTATCGCAAAGGAGATACCCTTATGACCACACAAAATATGCCGGTGCTGGCTCTGCGGGGGCTGACTGCCTTCCCGGGCCAGACGCTGAGCTTCGACGCGGAGCGTGAGATATCCATCCTGGCCCTGGAAAACGCCATGGAGGGCGACCGGGAGCTGCTGCTGGTGACCCAGCGGGAGATCGGCGTCCAGGACCCCCAGGAGGAGGACCTGTACGAGATCGGCACCGTGTGCCGCATTTTCCAGATCGTCAAGACCTCGGATACCGGGGTACGGGTCATCGCCGGGGGCCTGCACCGGGCGGCCCTGCGCCGCCTGTGGCAGACCAAGCCCTTCCTGCAGGCCAATGTGGAGCTGCTGGAGGACCAGAGCTGGCGGGCCTCGGACCGCACCGAGGCTCTGACCCGGCGGACATACGCCCTGTTTGGCCAGTATCAGGAGCTGGTGGGGAATCTGTCCGACCAGCTGGTGGCCTCCGTGCTGGACATCCGGGACCCCGGCCTGCTGGCGGACACCATCGCCGCCAACATCAACCTCCGGCACCAGGATCGCCAGCGGGTGCTGCAGGAGCTGCATCCCGCCCGGCGGCTGCTGGTGATGAACGAAATTCTGGTGCATGAGGTGGATATCGCCGTCCTGGAGTCGGATATCGACCAGAAGGTCCGCCAGCGGGTGGGCCAGGTCCAGCGGGATATGGTCCTGCGGGAGCAGCTGCACGTTCTGCAGCACGAGCTGGGCGAGGACGGCGACGACGAGCTGTACGAATACGAGGAGAAGATCAACCGCTGCCGGGCCGGTGACGAGGTGCGGGAGAAGCTCATGAAGGAGCTGCACCGCCTGTCCAAGCAGCCCTTCGGCAGCGCCGAGGGGGCCGTCATCCGGAACTATCTGGATGTGTGCCTGGACGTGCCCTGGGGTGTGGAGACCCACGACCGGGCTGACGTGGAACAGGCCCGGAAGATCCTGGACAAGGACCACTACGGCCTGGACAAGGTGAAGGAGCGGATCCTGGAATTCATCGCCGTGCGGCAGCTGAACCCCCAGGCCAAGGGCAAGATCCTCTGCCTGGTGGGCCCCCCGGGCGTGGGCAAAACCTCCATCGCCCTGTCCGTGGCCAAGGCCATGCACCGAAAGCTGTCCCGGCTGAGTCTGGGCGGCATCCGGGACGAGGCGGACATCCGGGGACACCGGAAAACCTACATCGGCGCCATGCCCGGCCGGATCATCGACGCGGTGATCCGCAGCGGCTCCATGAATCCCCTGCTGGTGCTGGATGAGATTGACAAGCTGGCCAGCGATATGCGGGGCGACCCGGCGTCGGCCCTGCTGGAGGTGCTGGACAGCGAACAGAACCACGCCTTCCGGGATCACTTCCTGGAGGTGCCGGTGGACCTGAGCCGGGTGATGTTCATCACCACCGCCAACACCCTGGACACCATCCCCCGTCCCCTGCTGGACCGGATGGAGGTCATCGAGCTCACCAGCTATACCGACGAGGAGAAGCTGCAGATCGCCAAGCGGCATCTGCTGCCCAAGCAGCTGAAGGAGCACGGTCTGAAGAAAACCCAGCTGCGCATCACCGACGACGCCATCCGGCGGGTCATCGCCGCCTACACCAAGGAATCCGGCGTCCGGGTGCTGGAGCGCCAGCTGGGGAAGCTGTGCCGGAAAGCCGCCATGCAGCTGGTGGAGGGCGATGTAAAGCGTGTTGACATTACAGAGAACAATCTGAAAGACCTGCTGGGAACCCAGCAGTACAGCGAGTCCATCCACAGCGACCGGGACCAGGTGGGCGTGGTAAACGGCCTGGCCTGGACCCAGGTAGGCGGCGAAATTCTGGAAGTGGAGGCCCAGGCCTTGGACGGCAGCGGAAAGCTGGAGCTTACCGGCAATCTCGGCAGCGTTATGCAGGAATCCGCCAAGGCCGCCCTGACCTGCCTGCGCAGCCGTTGGGAGGAGCTGGGCCTGCCCCGGGACTTCTATAAGACCAAGGACGTGCATGTCCACTTCCCGGAGGGGGCCGTGCCCAAGGACGGACCCTCGGCGGGTATCGCCATCACCACCGCCATGCTGTCGGCGCTGACCGGACGGCCTGTCCGGGGCAGCGTAGCCATGACCGGCGAGGTGACCCTCCGGGGCCGGGTGCTTCCCATCGGCGGTCTGAAGGAAAAGACCATGGCCGCCCTGCGAAACGGCGTACATACGGTGCTGATTCCCCGGGAAAACGTCAAGGATCTGGACGAGATCGACCAGACCGTCCGGGCCGGTCTGCACTTCATCCCGGTGGACACCGTGGACCAGGTGTTTGCGGCGGCGCTGGTGCCTTCCCGCGGGGAGCACGCCGCCCCCCGTGGCCGCGTATCGGCGGAATCCCCCGCCGCACTATCAGTGTAAAGGAGGAGCGCTTGCCATGACGATCAACTATAACAAGGCGGAATTTATCCGCTCGGCGGTGCGCCCGGAGGCCTTTATCCGGGACGGACGGCCCCAGGTGACCTTTGCCGGGCGATCCAACGTGGGCAAATCCTCCGTCATCAACCGCCTGCTCAACCGGAAGAACTTCGCCCGGGTGGGCGCCACCCCCGGCAAGACCACCCAGGTGAACTATTTCCTCATCGACAACCGGGTGTATCTGACCGATCTGCCCGGCTACGGCTATGCCAAAGTCAGCAAGGAGGAGCGGGACCGCTGGGGACGGCTGATGGAGTCGTATTTCCAGGAGCCGGGCCTCATCTCCCTGGGTGTTCTCATTGTGGACGCCCGGCACAAGCCCACGGCGGACGACGTGACCATGTTCCAGTGGTTCCGGGGCACCGGATGCCCGGTGGTGGTCGTGGCCAACAAGCTGGACAAGCTGAAAAAAAGCGAGATCGAGCCCAATCTGCAGCTGATCCGGGACACCCTGGAGCTGGAGGAGCAGGACTGTCTGGTGCCCTTCTCCGCCGAAAAGGGCACCGGGAAAAACGAACTGCTGTCGGCCATCTCCCAGCGGCTGGGCGTGTGAATCCGGGCCTCCGCAATTCTGCCATCTTTTGCCAAAAACTAACCTTTGGTTAATGGTATTTTATCTGAGTCCACTGTACAATGGATGTACAGTGGACTCATTTTATCAAGGAGGAACGAACCATGCGAAAATTCAGCATTCTCTTGCTTCTGTGCACCCTGATGCTGTGCCTGGCCGCCTGCGGAAATCAGGGGACGACTGACGACGACATCGTCGGCGACGACTGGCGCACCTGGGGCACCATTCAGGACACCGGCACCCTGACTCACGACGGCCAGATGATCGACGTGTGCATCTGCATCACCGATACCGGCGCCGACCTCTACTATGACAGGGCTGAGCAGGAGCTCTACGCCACCGTACAGTTCCCGGTGCCCCTCGACTCTGCCGCCAGCCGCTACCAGGGAACGGACTACAGCGATCTGGACGGCGACGGCAACAGCGACCTGCAGATGTCCTTCGACCAGGACGGCGAGTATGTGACCTACGTCTGGTACTGGAACACGGTCCGGGGCGAGTTCATGGACACGCTGGCGGACTGAGGAGGCTGCTTCATGAGAAAAACGCTTTGGCTGGCGGCTGTGCTGGCGCTGCTGCTGTCCCTGACGGCGTGCAGCGGCGGCGGGGAGGCCCCCTCCCCTGCCGTGCCGGAGGATCAGCGCCAGGTGACGGACGCCAGCGAGCTGGAGGGCAAGTGGTCCTCCCCTTCCGGCAACATCCTGTATTTCGTGTCCGACGACGGGTGCTACTACTACCAGACCTTCTCCGGCCGCACGGGACAGGGCCGCTATGACACCTCCGGCGACGTGCCCATGATCGACTTCGATGACTTCCTGTACGATTTCATCCTGCGGGATGACGGCGTGCTGCTGCCTAACCAGAACGGCAGCGGCGATGCGGAGTCCTTCGACCACTTCACCTTCACCCGCAGCGACGCCCGGGTGGACATCTGGGACATTGCCCAGCTGGACGGCGTGTGGCAGAACGCCCTGGGCGAGACTCTGGTCATCGACTCCCAGCGCATGGAATATCTGGGCTACACCCGCCTGTCCGCCGGCAGCGGGACCATTGTGGACGCCGGGGACGGCAAGGGCCCCTATCTGGCCATGGACGGCTTCCACGCGTACATCTCCCCCGGCCTGGAGGCGGACCGCTTTGCCCTGCTGCCGGATGGGGAAACGGACGGCGACTTCTCCGGCGTGTTCTACCCCTATGGCCAGGTGGCGGCCTATACCGGCCTGCCGGGAGCCAGCTTTGAGCTGGATGAGGACGACCTGTGCCGCTGGTACAGCGACGGACACGACGCCTTCTACATCACCGGCAGCTACACCCTCCACGAGGACGGCCTGGCCTATCGGCAGGACGGGCCGGTGTACGCCGCCGGTTTTGACCCGGTGGATTACGATCCCGCCGAGGACTGGGGCGAAAACTGGATGAACAACTGGGGATAAGATGATGAAAAAACATATTTGTCCTATGTGCGGCGAGCCGCTGAAAAAAGGCTCCACTGCGTGCTCCTGCGGCTATAAGGAGTCCCTGGCGGACCGGGAGCTGCTGCGGCGGCTGGCCCGGTGGGACCGGATGCGGACGGTGTGCTCCGTCATGCTGGTGCTGGGCCTTGTTGCGGGCGGCGTTGTATGGTGGAGGTCCGGCGATATCCGCTGGGGCCTGCTGGCGCTGTTTATCCTGCTGGCTGTGGGCATCATCGGCCTGTGCCGGTGCGACAGCCGCCAGCGGAAGCTGATCTGGGAGCAGATGGGGGACTTTTTCCGGTCGGAGACGGAGCAAGCCTTCGGCCCGGGCACAAGGCTCCCGGAGCTGTTCATTGACGAGGCGGGCATCCGCCGCAGTCGGATGATCGACCGCCGCTGGGAAGAATGCCGGATCAAGAATTACCGCCAGGGCGTCCATCAGGGCGTCCGGTTCGGCGCGGCCAACGTGGAGCTGACCCACAATTTTGAGGAGCACGTGGGCCGGGACGTCAACGACACCATGACCCGGTCCGTGAAGGCTTTCGGCGGTGTGTGGCTGATCTGCGAAACGGAACGGCAGGCCCCGGAGGGCGGCTATCTGTACCGCCGGGAGGACGATACATACGGGCGGGATGCCCTGGAATTGGTCCCCCTGCTGGAAACCCTGGGCCGTCCGGCGGCTGTCCGCTGGGAGGAAAACCGCCTGGAATTGGCGCTGGAATCCACGCTGCCGGTGATGGACCTGCCGGTGGATATCAACGTGCGGGACCTGAACGCCCTGCGCCGCAGCTATCTGGTGTCCCTGCGGTATCTGCAGGGGATCATCGAGGCGCTGCGCCGGTGCGGCGCGTTGTTCGCGGAGCATGAAAAGGAGCAGACAAATGGATAACAATGTGCAGAATATACGCAGCGGCCGGGCGCTGAAGGGCTTCGGAAAGGTCCTGTCCGGTCTGGGCCTGGTTATTGCGGCCATCGGCGCGATATTGGGCGGCGCGGTGCCCGTCATCGTCGTGGGCGTCGTCCTTCTGATCATCGGCGGACTGATGAGCTCCGCCGGCGGCAAGAAGCTGCAGGGCGCGGCCCAGGGCGGTCTGGCTCAGGCGGCTATGGAGCAGGTGCTGGAGGAGGCGGAGTACCGCCCCGGTTCCTGCATCGACGGCGGAAAATTCGCGGAATCCGGTCTGGGCCTGCCCAGTGCCGACAACGTAGGCGGCAGCGGCCTGGTCTGCGGCAAGTACCACGGCCGGCCCCTGGAGATCAGCAATCTGGAGCTTTCCAACACCCAGGCGTACCAGAATCCCGAGACGGAGGTCTGGGAGGACCGGGAGCTTCCCGTTTTCAAGGGCCAGTGGATGGCGGCGGACCTGGGGCGCACTCTCCCTTGCGATGTGCAGGCAGCGCCCAAGGGCAAGCTGGCCCGCCTGCTGGGCCGGGAGGGCTTCACCTCGGAAAATCCGGAGTTTGACCGGCGGTTCAATGTCCGATGCGAAAATCCCACCGCCGGGCAGTCCCTGCTGTCCCCCCGGGTCATGGACCAGCTGCTGAAAATGGGCAGCGTCTCTCTCAGCGTCAAGGCCGACGGCCGCGTGTTTGCGGCCATTCAGACGGACGACCTGCTGTTTGACGCCAGAAAGGGCCGCCCGGAGGGTCTGACCCAGCGCTTTGTGGACCAGCTCCGTGTGTTCACGGACCTGCTGGACGCGCTGAAGGGGTGATGGTATGCCCTTCTGGGGTGCGGCAGTGATATTCGTCCTGGCTGTGGCCGGGTTCGTCATCGGTGCGCTGCGGCTGCGGCAGCGCCGGGGCCTGCGGGCGGCGTGCATGATCGCGTGCGGCCTTCTGGCCGCCGTCAGCGCAGCATATATGGCACTGATCATCATTCTGGTCAGCAGCGTGCGATAGGCTAAAAAGTGGGACAGCGCCGCCATGGCGCTGTC